>JAUYDP010000066.1 GCA_030691805.1 Dehalococcoidia bacterium
TGAACTACATCCCGCTCGTTGAAGAGAGGAAAGGTCCTTCCTGAAGCCCGCACCTGAATGTTGGAGAAGTCGCCGCCCGAATTGAAGTAGGCGATCATCTCACGGGTAGCTTGGTCCAGTTCCTCTTTCGGGATACCGGTAGACTGGTAAGAGGACTGCCTTTCGTAGCCCCGCTGGTAGAATGACAGGTCGTTCGCCAGCCAGCGCACATTGCCCGTTAAGAGGGCTACCGGCAAAGCGATAAGGAAAAACAGCGTTCCCAGAGCCCAGACAAGTCTCATATATGCGCTCTATCAGGCCTTGGCCAAGGTTACGGGCAGGCCCATCCAGGCAGGGCTGCCCCCTATGGGATCCACCTTCAACGGTATGATGCGGTAGGGATGGGTGCCATTGCCGTGCTTTTGCCACCAGATAACCCGTGTATTAGGATCCTTGCTTTCGAATGCCTTGCCCTGGGCCACGCGCCCTGACTCCCAATGTCCTACACAGGCGCCCATTGCGATCACATCGGGATGGATGCCCTGGGTTACCCAGGCCTTTGCGGTCAGGTCTCCCAACTCAGAACTGACCCGCACCAAGTCCCCCTTGCTTATCCCCAGTGATTCCGCAGTCTCCGGGTGAATCCACACTGGGTTCTCATGGACAATCTCCGAGAGCCACATGGATGGAGCCGTCCGCCCGTAGGTGTGCACGTTCCACTGGAAGGTGACCAGCATGAGTTGCTCCTCCTTTTTCCTATTTTCAGCTAGAGAAGGGAAGTCCGGCAGCGCTGAAAAGCCCTTGTCCTCCATGGCCTTGGATATGATCTCGAACTTTCCGGAAGGGGTCCTGAATCCCTCGCTTTCATAAATCCGATAGCTTGGCCGTGCGTCGGGACCGTGCCAGTGGCCGTTCTCCTTCAAGTACTTGAGTCCGCCAGCCTCGGCCAGGCCTGGGACCTGAGAGGCAGTCGCCAACACGTATGCCTCCATGGACCCAAAGTCGAAATACTGCTCCATCCCTCCACCGATACGCCGCGCCAGTTCGATAGCGATGTCATGGAAAGCTATGGACTCCCCCAGAGGCTTGACCACGGGCTGCATGAGGCTAACCTGGGGCACCAGCTCATAGGAAGGGGTAGACTGTATGTCCCAGGATTCCAGGTAGGTGGCTGCCGGCAGGATAATATCGGCCAGGACCGATGTCTCGGTGACATAGGTATCCACCGCCACATGGAAGGGCACCAGATTGGGATCAGCAAGCACCCGGCCGGTTAGCTGCGGATCAGGATAGGAGTATGCAGGGTTAGCCATAAAGGTCATGAGGTTCTCTACCCGTATCTTGCCCTCCTGGATTTCGTCAAAGAGGCGGGAGCACTGGACAGGGCTCAGAGCCTGCCCTGGCTCCGGAGGCCGAGGCTCCGGCTCTGCAAGTTGGTAGGTGCGGGGGAGGCAATACCCTCCAGGGACATCCACATTGCCTGTTACCGCGTTGAGGAGAGCTACGGCCCGCTCCGCCTGAACTCCATGAGCGTGGAGCGTAGCTCCACCCGCTGAGAGGGTAGTGGAGGGCTTGTTGGTAGCGAATTCAATAGCTATGCGTTCGATACTGGCGGGGGATAGGTCGCTAATCTCCCCGGCCATAACCGGGGTAAAGGTGGCCAGGTACTCGGCCAGTTGGGCGGAACCTATGTTGGTCCACCGCCTGATGAATTCGAGGTCATGAAGCCCCTTCTGCATAATGACGTTGGCCATGGCCAGGGCCACTACACCATCGGTGCCCGGCCGGATAGGCAGCCATTCATCGCTCTTGGCGGCTGTGCTGGAAAGACGGGGATCCAGGGTTACCAGCCGGGCGCCTTTCATCCTCCCCTCTATCAGTCTCTGGACAAATGGAACGAATAGGGCATGGCTCTCATAGGGGTTGACTCCGAAATTCAGGATGTACCGGGACCGCGCTACGTCGTTGATCTCCTGGCTACTGCCCCAGGTGAGCTGCTGGGCTATGGCCTTGTTACTCTGGAACAGGTGCATCTCCTGGCACAAGCGGGACGTCCCAAAAGCCCGGGCGAAACGTTGCACAATAGGTTGGGTCCCCTCGAAGAGCCCTGCCATGAACAGGAGCCCATCCGGATTACCGCTGCGGTGTAGCTCCGCCAGGCGGGCAGCTACCTCCTGGAGCGCCTCCTCCCAGGAGACCCGCTGCCACAAGTTGGCGCCTCGAGAGCCCGCTCGCCGCATAGGGTACAGAAGGCGATCTGGGTTGTAGACGTGGTTGACGCCGGCCTGGCCTTTAGCGCACAGCCGGCCCTGATTGTGAAAGTCCTTGGGGTTGCCCTCTATCTTGACCAGTTGTCCTTCCTCAACAAACCCCAGGATGCCGCAACGTGCCGGACATTGGAGGCAGGCGCTGGCTATAGCGCGACGAGAGCCGCCGGTGGTTCGAGAGACGGTACGCCCTCCCGGCGCAAGCTCATCGGCCTGCGCCAGGGCGCCCAGGCCGGCGCCCAGAGCGGCTATCCCAACCCCTGCGCTGCCCAACTTAACAAAGGTACGGCGGCTTACTTTTCTCACTGGCATTTCTCTCAGGACAAGGGTAGCGCCTGGCCACCAATAACCAGGACATACCTCATAGCCATGACCCCTACCATAGCCAGAAATGCGGCTATCGCAACGGGCACGAGCCTTTTGTTTGTGAATGGAGCCATCAAGAGCGCAACCGGAAAGAGGGCCCCCATAATTATTTCTATCAGCACGAAATACGTGCTGAAACTGCCGGTAAGAAGCATGTAGGCGGCCTCCCTCGCATCGGTATCGGCGGTAAGAAGTAGAATGACGTCGGAAAAGACCAGGAAGAGGTCCAACAGGATGGTCATAGAGAGCATCCGCCCTAGGTTGAAGGCCAGGTCACGGTTGACTTTGTGTTCCTTGGAAAAGACCAGGCCCTGTATGATTACAATAATGATCATCAAGGCGATGCCGGAGACCATGGCCGAGACCAGGAAGTAGGTTGGCATCAGGGCCGTGTTCCAGAGAGCGCGGGCCTTGCCCAGCGCCATGATAAAACCGGTATACCCATGAACCGACAGCGCCAGCGGGATTCCTATGAGCCCGAAAAGACGGGTCATCCTGGCGTTCCCGGCGAACATGAAGCTCCCGTAAATGAGACAATTCAAGGGATATATAGTGAGAAGAAAGCTGCCCCAAGTGATCGGGGAGGTGGGTTGGAGGTAGAGCAGCAGATGCCAGAACCGCAGTGGCTGGCCCAGGTCAATTATCAGACTAAGGGGGGCCATCACCAGAAGAAGGATGGCCAGCACGACCCCTATCTTGCCTATAGGCTTGTATTTGATCATACCAAACCCATAAGCCATGGTGGAAAGTATGAAAGACCCTGCTGACAGGCCGGTCATGTAGAAGTATATAGCGATAGGCACTCCAAGGGGGGGTTCGTGGAAGACGTTATAAAATACCTGAACTCCCTCTTCCAAGGACTACTCCTTTCCCTCCCACGGGGTTCCCATGGTCCTCATAGCCACCATATCGGCTGCTATGTAAAAGACGTGGGGACGGGTGTCCTTTTCCGGCTTGAGGACCTGAACCGGGTTGCTGGCCAGGAGTCGGCTGATCTCGCTGATTGGGTTATTGACATCGCCAAATGTCATTGCCCCCGTGGGACAGGTTTGGACGCAGGCCGGTAGCAGCCCGGCATCCACCCGGTGATTGCACCACAGGCACTTCTGTACGATTTTCTTGAAGGGGCTGAGGTAACGCACATCGTAAGGGCAGGAGGCAATACAATACTTGCAACCTATACACCTGTGCGGGTCCACCATAACGATGCCGTCCTCTCTGGCATAGGTTGCCTGGGTAGGACAATTGCGAACACAGATGGGGTTTTCACAGTTATTGCAGATCGCGGGAAGGAAAGAGCGGGAGGCATGGGGATACACGCCCTTCTCCACTACCTTCACCCACCCCCGCCAACGACCCAGAGGTACAGCATTTTCCGCCTTACAAGCCACCGCACAGGCATTGCAGCCCGTGCATCTCCTCAAATCTATGAGCATTCCGTATCTTACTCTGGACAATATCTACCTCAGCCTTGATCCCGTGAACAACACTATGGAGCCTTCCTTATAGCATGGCTTCTTGCGTTATTTAAAGACTAAGCGGCCCCGTCTGTCGCCTTCCGACCGAGCATCTGGGCCACGGCAGACATTATGTCAAGAGGCACCGGAATAATGGTGCTGTTTTTTTCGCCCGCCATCTCGGTAAGGGCCTGAAGGTAACGCAACTGAAGGGCAGCCGGGTTGGTGGCGATGATACCGGCGGCGTCCGCCAGCATTTGGGCCGCCTGGAACTCGCCCAGGGCATGGACTACCTTGGCCCGCCTCTCTCGTTCGGCCTCCGCCTGCCTGGCCATAGCCCGCTGCATGCCTTCGGGAAGCTGCAAGTCCTTGACCTCCACCACTGTCACCTGCACGCCCCAGGGCTCGGTCTGCTCGTCTATTATCTCCCGCAGACGGCGGTTGATCTCCTCCCGGTGGGACAGGATCTCGTCCAATTCGGATTGTCCGAGAACGCTCCTGAGAGTGGTCTGAGCTATCTGGTGAGTGGCCTTGACGTAATCCAGGACCTTGATGACCGCAGACTCCGGGTTTACCACCCAGAAATAGACGACTGCGTCCACCTTCATGGTGACGTTGTCCTTGGTAATAACCTCTTGCGGCTCAACAGGTAAGGGAACAATACGAATGTCCACCTTCACCAGACGGTCTATAATGGGCCAGATCAGGTTGAAGCCCGGCTGCCTGACCCCCACGAACTTCCCAAGGCGGAAGACCAGCCCCCTCTGGTACTGCCAGACGACCTTGGCCGCCAGAGCCAAGAGGACCAGTAACACCACTACTACGATAATGTATACCACTTGCATCGCTGTCTCCTTTCTTCCTATTTCTTAAAGCCATGGCAATTACTACAAAGGACACCCTGGTTATGGTTCACCTTATTAGCATGGCAGGTCTGACAGGTCTCCCGTTTCTCCACCTTCCACTCGTGCGGCTGATGGCACGCCTGACAATTGGTGGCAGCATGTGGGGGTTTCTCGTGCAACCCGGTCTTTGGTATGTCCTTGTGACATGAGAGGCAGTTAGCCTCCGGAGCCTCCGAGATATGCGGCTTATGGCACTGGCTGCACTGGAACTGCATTGGGGCGTTATCCGGCCAGTGGACCTTGGTCTGCGCCTGTTTCAGGTGACAATCAAGGCAGGTCTGGCGGGTTGGACGCAGAGGACTGTCTTCCCGCAAGAACTGGTGGCAGTCCAGGCAATAACGCTGGCCCATATTCGTGATCTTGACTTTTTGCTCCGAATGGCAGACTTTGCATATCTCTGTAGATGGGGCGAACCGGTGAATGGTAATTGAATGGCACTTGACGCAACTGATTCGCTGTTCTTCAAAGTGGACCTTATGGCCGGGCGTCGCCCCTATCTGGAACCAGCGGGACTTTCCATTGCCATGGCACTTCATGCAGGACTCATCCGATATTCCGGCGTGCTTGCTTACCCTGTCCGGTTGGGATAAGGCGTAGAGCACCACCAATTGGCTGCTCTCTATGGGGCTCTGCTCATGGCAGGAGTGGCAGTTGACGTTCCGGTGCTCGCTGGTGCGCCAACGCTGCCAGGCTGTTTCCATGGTATGACAAGACCGGCAGAAGTTAGGGTCATTTTGTGTGTAGCTGTATACTTGCAGAGAGCCGTAGCCGATAGAAACAACCACTACCACAGCCACCGCCAACGTAGCGGCGCGCACCAGTAATGGCAAACTCCGCCAGCCGGCCACGGCGCTTCCGATCCAGACCAGAACACTAATGAGTCCTGACAAAAAACCTAAGAATAGCTTCAACACTGGCCCCCCAGTCTAAGGCAATGCTGCGGTACTAGTACCCAGCCCCAAACAACGCCCGATACCATACTAGGTTATGTGGAAGGCAATGTCTATCCATCGTTTGGTATATTTTTCACAATGGAGGTATATTCCCAACTCGTACGTAAAGAGGCTAGATAAAGAGCCTGGGCATCTATAAAAAGATAGATGCCCAGGGCGGTTTAGCAGCGTTGCTAACCGACAGGTGGTAACAGAGAGGTGGCGATCAGTCCCTCCCGCAGCGCGTAGGCCGCGGCCTGTGCCCGGTTATGCAGATGAAGCTTTTCCAGGATATTATGCAGGTGGTTCTTCACAGTCCCCTCGGTGATGCAGACATAAGTGGCAATCTCCCTGTTGGAAGCCCCTTGGGCCACATACTGGAGGATCTGCTTCTCCCGGCCGGTAAGGTTGACCTCGGTTGTTCCCTGTGGAGCAGACCTCTGGGTAGCTTGCACGAACTCCCTAATGATCTTGGCTGCCAGGGAAGGAGAGATGGGAGCTTCGCCTTTAGAAACCCCCTGAATAAGCTCAAAAAGCGCCGCCGGGCGCAGGTTCTTCAAGAGGTATCCCTGGGCGCCGGCCTTGATCGCCTCGAAGAGGTCTGCGTCTTCCTCGGAAACCGTTAGTATGACGATGCGGGCCTCCGGCCATTCCGCCTTGATCCGCCGGGTAGCCTCAAGCCCGTCGCAGTTGGGCATCCGGATGTCCATAAGGATCAGGTCCGGCTTCAGTTGTCTGGCTTTTTCCTGCGCTTCCAGGCCATCCACGGCCTGCCCAACTACTTCCATGTCGGTGCGCGCCGCTACTAGACTGGCTATTCCCTCCCTAAAAAGGACGTGGTCGTCCACTAGCAGAATCCGTAGCCGTTTCATGTCTTCCTTCCCTCCTAGTCGCTTGGGGGCCTGCCTGGCTTATCGGCAGGTTGATTATTACTCTGGTGCCCCGTCCGAGGTCTGTGTCTATGGCCAGTCCACCGCCCACGCTCTCCGCCCGTTCTTTCATAGAGTGTAGGCCGTAGTGCCCTTCCCTTTGCAATACCAGCGGGAGCTCGAACCCCTGCCCGTCGTCCTCTATCTGAATCTGCGCCTGCTTTTCACCCGACTCCATACGGACCCAAACCCGGTGGGCCTGGGCGTGCTTACGCACGTTGGTAAGCGCCTCCTGGATAATACGGATGAGCTGCACCTCGGTGGCGGGAGGTAGCTCAGGGTTGTTATCGCTGCTCGTGACCAACTCTGCCTTGATGCCGCTCTGGCTGGAGAACTTATGAAGGTATTCTTTCAGAGTACGCGAAAGTCCCCCTCCTAAAACGATGGATGTCCGCAGCCCAAGAATAGCCTCGCGAACATCTACGTATGCCTCCTCTGCGGCCTTTTCGATCTGGCGTAGCTCCAGCCGCGCTAGGGTCAGGTGTTTAGAGGCCAAAAGATCCTGGGCAGCAGCCGCCTTCATGCTAAGGAAACCCAGGACTTGGGCCAGGCTATCGTGCATTTCCCTGGCAAGCCGGTCTCGCTCCTCGAGCACGGCCACGTTCTGTACCTGAGCGTAGAGGCTGGTGCTCTCCACAGCGATGGCCGCCTGGTTGGCCAGGCTGGCGAAAAGCTCGATGTCGTCCTGCGGGGAGGTATGGTGCCGACGGTAGGCGCCATGCAGCACGCCAATGACCTTCTTTCCCACCTTCAAGGGCACCACCAGGTGGGAAATATCCCCTTCCACCCTCACGATGGAGTCCGATTCCTCCCCTTCCTCGTGGTAGACCTCTTGGACGGGATGTCCAGTCGAGAGCACCCTGCGGTTGAGGTCCTGCCAGCGGGCCAGACGGGTCTGCCTGACCGGGTCGGTCCGAAAACCCAGTGAGGTCCTGGTAACGATCTCCTGAGCCTGGTCTTCCCAGAGGCCAATGGCCACCAGGTCGAGGCTAAGAAGCTCCTGGGCCTTCTCCACTACCGAGGTGAGCACTCGGTCCAGGTCCAGCAGCATTGACACCTCTATCCCCAGCGCGTAGAGGGCCTGGGCCTGGTGCTGGCGCTTCAGGGTCTCCTGGAAAAGCTTGGCGTTATCCACAGCCAGGGAGAGATGTCCAGCAATGGAGGCGAGCAGGTCCCGGTTCAATGCTGCGGCATCTACTCCGGCGTCTAAGATAGCTATTACACCCAGAAGCTTGCCCTTGGCCCGCAGCGGGAAGACCAGAGGACTTCTGGCCATTCCCGGCGAATAGCCTTGTTCCTGAAGCTCCACAATATGCGGGCCGTCCCCACCAGCCAGGGCGGCCAGAAACGAGGGATCACGGCTGAGTTGGACCACGTCTTGGAGCCCGCCAGCAGGAATACCCCGGTGGCACCGCAGGTCCAATTCTCGTGTCCTCTCCTCATAGACCCAGCCAGCGCCCTCTTGGCCATCCAGGGCGCTCAGGGCCGCTGAAAGGCCCAGGTCCAGGACCTGGTCCAGTTCCAAGGACTGCTCCGCTCCAACCACCATAGAGTTTATTAAGGATAGCTCCCGGTTTCGCCGCACCATGCTGGACTGCATCTTCTCCAAAACCCGAAATATGGCCTGGAAGAAAATAAAGATGCCCACCAGGTCAACTGCCATGGTGAGCAAGGTGCCGATAGTTCCATGGAGATATTCCGCCAAGTAGGCGTGGCGGATTTGCTCAAAAACCCCGACCGCCACGGCGGGAATGAGGATTGAGATCCACTTGAGCTGGCGGAGGCTTAGTCTAGACAAAGAATTGACATATATCAGGTGTAGGCATTGGCGATAAGAGTTATATAGCCTTCTTCATTGTAATCAGATGCTGCGAAAAGTCAAGTCAGTTGGGTTAACACTCCCCCATCTGCGTCATCTGCGAAATCTGCGGACCAGTCCTCCCTATTTATTCTGCCCCTTCAATGGCTTCCACGCCGTGGTGTTGTGACACTTAGCGCAGTTGTTGTCCATGGGCGGGTGCTTTGGGGCGTGGCAAGAGCCGCAGAGGTAGTTTCCCGGGAGTCAGTGACCGACTCCCACCCCAGGGTGAGGCGGGGTAGGGCCCGCCCTTTCCCTTCCAGCGGAGGTTTAGGTATCCTTTGTGCTGCTAGAGTGGGCCAGCGGAACGGCCTCTAAACGGAGGAACGTCCCGCCAATGGCGTACAACAGGCCGCAGAGGCTTAGCGCCCCGACTACGACCATAATCTCAGCCGCGGACGGGATGTAGCTAGAAAGCTCGGGGGCTATCAATGCCTTAAGCGGCAGGGCTTGGCCAGCCAGCACCATGTCCAACCTTCCTATGAAGAGCCCCAGGAGAACAAGGCTGGAGGCCGCTAGCATGGCTGGGACAACCCTTATTCTTCGGGATGCCGCTACGAGGGCTAGGATCAAAGGAAGGCCCAGCCCCAGAATAACTTCCAATTGCCACAGTGGACCCCTAATAACATCACCAAACGTCTCCCGATACGGCTCAGCATAAAGCCCTACCAACACCTTCCAGAAAGTAAAAAGCAAGGTGATCCCCAAGACTGCAACCAGAAGCTTCCGTAGACGGCAACTTATATCTACGACCTCCGGAGTGAATTGCCTGCTCCTGCCCCAAGAAGTAGTGATGCTAGCCAGGGATATGGCGGCTATACCGGAAAGAAAAGCCGTCAAGAGGAAGTACAAAGGCATAAAGGCTCCAAAGTAAAAGGGCCTGGCCATGACCACGCCAAATACACCACCTAACGTGCTGTGTGCACCTATCGCTGAAAGCAGGCCCCCTACTCCCATCGCCCTAGCCCAATCCATCCTTGATTTGTGCAGGGAAAGAAATTCGGCAACCATGAAGACGAAGTAAATAAAGTAGAGGAATCCCATCCACCATAACAGGGAAGAAAAGTGTGGCGTAAGGAGGTAGAAGACCATTCTTTCTGGTCGGCCCAGGTCAGGGGCTAGAGCTGCGAAGCCCGCCATCATGGTGATGATAGCCAGAAAAACCGCCCTCTTGCCTATTGCCTCATACCCCCCTATCCCGAACACGTGCCCCAGGGAGGAAACAAAGCACAGACCGGTGCTAGTGAGGACGAAGAAAATATATGTGGAAATCCCAATACCCCACGGTACGTAATCCGTAGCATGAAGAAGGCCAGGCCCCCAAATAAGGATAGCGGCTACCGCGTAGGTCCCAGTGACGAAGCCTAGATAAACCAGCGTCAGGATCGCACGGGCATAGGGGGACTGAGCATGCCAGGCCCTTCTCACATCAAGCGTTGCCCGCAGGTTCGCCAGGAACTTGCTTCGGTCAAGAACTCTAGCCATAGCATCCCTCAAACTTACTGAACCCAGTGTCCCAGGCCCAGGTAGTACACTCTAGGCTTTGTGCCCAAGGCGGGCTTCAAGACATTCACCGCTTTTTCCTTGAGGAGGCCGGCTACAACGCCCTGGTCGTCCCTTAAGTTACCGAAAAGCCGGGCTCCCACAGGGCAAGCCTCCACACAGGCGGGGTTGAGACCCTTTGTTATGCGGTGATAACACCACGTGCATTTATCTACCACCCTGGCGTGCCCCGAAGGTGTCACCGGCGCATCCGGTAGGAAGTACCGGGCGCCGTATGGGCAGGCGATTATGCAATACCTGCAACCGATGCAGCGGCCCTGGTCAATAAGTATGATGCCGTCCCTCGTTTTATAGGTGGCGTTGACCGGACAGACCGAGACACAGGGCGGATTTTCACACTGGTTGCAAAGCTTCGGGACGAAGAAAGCCTTAAGGATCTGCGGCTCTCCAAGGGTTGCGCCCGGTAAACGCGGAAAGCCATTTACTCCAGCGCCAGGTGAGTCGATATGGACTTCTCGATCCCTGGTAACGACATATCTTTCCACCCAGGTTCGATTCAAGAGGGGGTCCAATGGTACTCGGTTCTCCAGCTTGCAAGCTAAGACGCACCTGCCGCAACCTATGCATTTATCAACGTCAACCACAAAGGCCCAATCGGCGTCTGCCTCTCCAGGCCTATTTCGGATCCGTGCCTCTGCCTTGTCGGGAGACGTTTCCTTGGCCGAAGCTATGAACCCTCCCAGGCCTAGCGAAGCAAGCGCCAGCCCCCCGGCCCCCGCCTTGATGAAGTCCCTCCGGGACAATCCCCTAGGCATCTCATCTACCTCTCAGTCCTGCCGCTTGCGGCCCATGAGGCCGATGACAGGTTATACAGGCTGATTGTCCGGCATGCTCTGTCAAACCTACCTGCGGGAAATCGGCAGGCCTCCCCGTCACCTTGCTATGACAAAAGCCACAGAGTTCTTGGGAGTTCTCTATCAAGGGCTTGCCCCTGCCCTGGATGTGCTCGGCCGCAGGTCCATGGCAATTCTGGCAGTTGACGGTCCGGTGCCCCGAGGCTGCCCATCCGGCATAGGTGCTTGGGTGACAGGCCTGGCATTGAGATGGGGCGACCAACTTGGCGGCCAAATTGGCCCATTCTTCGGTATTCGCCTCTTGATAGAAGCCCGCTAAGCCTCCCAGGCCTGCCCAGGACGCACCTATAGCTATGAGTAAGGCCATACCCCCCAAGAAGCCTACCATCCTTCTGCTCATCTCATGTCACCTTGCCAACGCTAAACCACCTGCGTGAGCTTAAACAAAGTTTATCCGTAGACGACTCTGTAGGTCGCATACGCGCCCGCTATTATCAACATCACGCCCACGACAAGGACCAGAGTATGCACGAACATGGCCAGGCTCCGGCGCAGGTGCGCGGTGCTGACCAGTCCCACCTCGGCGGTGAGCTCGCGGGAATAAGCGGGCAGCGTGTTGACGACGATAAACACGCCCAACCCACTGACAAGGCCGAAGGCCAAGAAGGCCATAGCAATTCCCAACGGATTCATCTTTCCCTCCTTATAAAGCGCTATTCCTCGAGGGTCTAGGCATGGCTGCGAGTTACCCCGTCGCGGGCCAGGCGATGTCCTAGCCACGTCAGCGCCAGATAAGCCCCCACCATCCCCATAGCCACCGCTAGCCCGAGGAACAGGGTCATGGCTACCTCATCCATGGCAACCCTCCTTTTCAGGTTTTCACCTAGCTGACACCCGCCAGGATGGCCAGGACCTTGACCACCACCAGCCCTATCAAGATCCAAAGGACGAATCCCACCAAGGCATTGAAGTCCTCCATCTTGAGCCCCAGCCCCAATTCCGGCAGGAGCCCCAGCAGACCCACCGACAGGAGCCCGCCTCCTTCTATCAGCTTGCCCTTCATGGCTGCCTCCTCTCCCAGGTCAGGTGGAGCGGATAACCTCCACCAGCTCTTCCCGCCTGGTGGCTGTGCGCTGGTACTTGCGGTAGATCTCCAACCCATCGTCTACGGCGCTTAAGCAGATAACCTTGGCCCTGGGGTGTTCCTGCAAGAGCCCCAGCACTGAGAGCCCCGCCTGGCCGCCCAGGTCGTTGCTGTCCAGGATGATCGCGTACGGGTCCAGTCCTGCCCCACAGGGCGCCGGCCCTTCCTTCCCCACCTGGAGGCTCACCACCTCCAGGCCCTCCTCCTGCCGCAGCAGGCTGGCAATGCCCTGGGCCAGAAGAGAGCCCCGGTAGAGGATTAGTACCTGCCGACGTGCCACCTGTCCTCAACTCATTCTTTCGTTTCCCGTCATCCTAACTCCATATTAGGCGCGTTAATTCCGGGACGCATCGTCCATTGGACTCATATCGGAGTACCAAAAAGGGCCTAGCTGGATGGCTAGGCCCTGGGGAGTGAAGATCGGCGGCGGCAGACTGGTTAGGTTTAGGTACTAGGACTCCGGCTGTCGGGGATGCCGGCTGCCACTTCGGAGTGACCTGGGGGACATCCCTAAGTACTGCTTTTCATAAATACACCAACGTTTGATGAACTTGATTGAGCGTATTCATAGTCCTCTAGAGCCTGGGAGGAAAATACGTGGCCGTATTTATGAAACGGTGTACTAAGCCCTTGCCTGGCGTTAGATAGCCTAATTCGATCGGATAGCATCTACCAGTTCCTCTCGCCGCGTGGCGATACGCTCGTCCTTTCGGTAGACCTCCAGCCTATCGTCCTCCGCGTTCATGCAAATGACTTTGGCCTTGGGATGCTCATGCAAAAGATTCAGAATGGAGACCCCTGCCCGGCCACCCAGGTCTCAGGTGTCAAGGATAATAGCGTCCGGATCGAAATACGCATCTTGCGTCTCAGCCACTCTCTTCCCCAACTGAAGTCCCACAACTTCCAGGCCCTTCTCCTTGCGCAAGAGGCTCTCGATTCCCTGGGCAAGAAG
>JAUYDP010000119.1 GCA_030691805.1 Dehalococcoidia bacterium
AGGGCCGGTCGGCGCCGCGGATCACGGTTGGATGCAGTGGTACCGTTTGACACGCCCCCCCCTTAAAAAAGAATATTGGGGGACCCCCCCAAAACCCCCGGCCTACCGGCGGTTGCTGGCACACGTTCCCCGATGCCGCTCATTCCGCCATCCATCATATCCTCGCCTCCATAAGCCGAAGCCGATGTTACCTGGGTGGACTGAGGAGGGGAAGCTCCTCCATGGGATAGTGGGCCGTGTTCCCTGTCACCAATGTGGCCCCTTGTTCAAGAGCAGCGGCCGCAATGATGACATCGGTAGTAGATAATTGAATACCTTTGCGGGCTAAACTGTGTCGATACTCTCCCGCCCGCTGGGCGGCCTTACGGGTAACCTCGAGATAGGCCATGGCGTCCACCAGTTCAGCGGCTTTTTCTCGCTCCCTTTCGGTAAGGCCCGAATATAGCTCAGCAACGTTTATACAGCAAACGGCCAACTCATGGCCGCCTTGGTATAAACCCTCTACCAACGCCACCGTTGCGGCTCGCCCTTTCAAATAGTCTATAATGACATCCGTATCCAGTAGGTATCTAGCCACCCTCTGACCTTTCCCAGAGAAGTCGGGCGCGCTCTTCGTCCGCCTCACGAGACTTTCGGACCCATTCCAGGACCTTCTCCGAAGTAGACCATTCTGGGTAATCCGCCTCACCAAGCATGCCGGCAGTGCTCTTCAAGGCCTGCCCGAGGCGCTCCCGTTTTAACTTTTCGCGCACTGCATCCTCCACAAAGCGGCTCCTTTTTCTCTTCCCGACGAATTCGTCCACTCCTTCCACCAGGTCATCCGGCAATATTACGTGCGCTCTCATTTTTTCGTCCTACTTTTAGTCACACTGATTATGCACATAAGTATGGGATATAAGCAAGGCTTGGTTGGAAATATTGCCGTCATAGGCAATTTCTGTTAAAATGCGAATGTTCGGAGATCCCAAGGGGGTTCCGCGCCGAAGTGGCGGAACGGCAGACGCGCTACGTTCAGGGCGTAGTGTCCGTAAGGGCGTGGGGGTTCAAATCCCCCCTTCGGCACCAGTGCGCTTGTAGCTCAATTGGATAGAGCGTAGCCCTGCGGAGGCTAAGGTTGTGGGTTCGAATCCCGCCAAGCGTACCATTTAAATTGTTGGTAAGGCTTCTGGCAGCCCTGGCCGCTGCCCTAGCCTTGCTCCTTGCCGCTCTAGAAGTCCAGCCGAAAACCCTAGAAACATGGCCCTGGGCACCAAGTTTCAAACGTGGTTTTGGCCCTGGAATTCGGCCAGTTGTTACTTCTCGGCCGGATTCCTAGGCCCCTCAGAGTCCTTCGCAGACGGTCCCCATCATTAGTCCAGCCCAACCCGTACGCCCCTTCATTCCTGGTAGAGTCCTGGTGCGTTTCAAGGGGACCTCCGGCGCGCCCTTTAGCGGCGCCTCCCAGGGACGGTACACGGGCCTCCTCTCCAGAGAGCAGATTGCGGCTTCTCAGTTTATCGCCAGCTCTGGGGCCGTGATTGTGCCGGTTGCTCCCGGAAGGGAGATGTCCACTGTCTTGGCCTTAAGGGCGGATCCAACCGTGGAATTCGCCGAAGTGGATGGCCTGGTTAAGGCGGAGGCAGACCCCAACGATCCTCTGTTCTCGACGCAGAGCTGGAACCCCCAGGCCATAAGAGCGCCAGCGGCCTGGGATGCCGTATGGGAGAGCCAGGGTCCAACGGTGGCCGTTGTGGATAGCGGCGTTGATTTGACGCATCCTGACCTGGAAAGCCGGCTCGTTGGTGGCTATGACTTCGTAGATGGCGATGACCAACCCTGGGATGAATACACTTTTCCTTGACTGTACCTGGGCCCTTCCGTATACTGATTAGTTGAGATGTGGAGGATTGGCTGGATAATAGTCATGGTTGCAATACTTAGCATAGCTTCCAGTTGTGTAGACGCCGGCAGGCCTCCCCCGAGTGGGGCCACTCCCTCCGCCAGTCCAAGCCCCACAACTGCCAGCGTGGCGAACTCTATGGACCAGGTATCAACGCTGGCCCGGGCCATAGAAAAGCTGAACCAGGCCAAGAGCTATCGCATTAGCATTCAGGCTGTCCACCATTGGCGCACGCCTGAGGGCCAGGAGTACGACTGGACGTTCGAGGGAGACGGAGCCGCAGTTGGACCCAACCGGTTCTACAGCTTGATGCGGGGTCCGGCCGACACCATTTATAGGGTTAAGATGGTTGATGGCAAGATAACCAACGAGGATGCCCGTGGCCAGCGCCCCGAGGCCTCCACAGCCTTTGGGGGGCCTGGGGTCGGGACCGCCCCCTACACCGTTATCTCCTATCTGAAAAGCGGCGCGCCCCAGGGTCAGGCGCAGGTAACCAGCCTGAACGGAGTTGAGACGGTGCGACTGTCATTCTCTCCCAACCTCAACAAAGTTGCGGCCATGGATGCTTCTCATAAAGGCTTGCAGGAGCGGGTCCAGACGGCCCAGGGTAGCGTTTGGATCGATGCTAAGGACGGCCGCGTCATCCAATTGGCAGCAACGGTCCAGTCTTTGGATAGCCGTCAACTCCCACAAACTACGACGATAACCCTCAAACTCTTCGACTTCGATGCAGCGATAGAGATAAACTAAACATGGCTACCAAGCGCGATTACTACGAGGTGCTCGGCATTCAAAAAAACGCCACCGATGAGGAGGTCAAGAAGGCATTCAGGAAGCTGGCGTTCCAGTTCCATCCCGACCGCAACAAGAACCACGATGCCGAGGATCGTTTCAAAGAAGTAAGCGAGGCCTATGAGGTATTGAGTGACCCCGATAAACGGGCCAAGTACGAACGATTCGGCCACGCTGGGGCGCAGGGATCCGGCGGCTTTGAAGGTTTTGGTGACTTCGGAGGATTCGGCGGCTTCGGAGACATCTTTGAGACATTCTTCGGGGGAGCAACGGCCGCCAGCCGCAGGGGTCCTCAAAAAGGCGACGACCTGCAACACCATTTGAACCTCACCTTCGAGGAGGCCGCCTTCGGCTGTGAGAAGGAAATTCATGTATCCCGGTATGAGATGTGCCAGGATTGCAAAGGCTCGGGCAGCGAGCCGGGCACCCAGCCGGCCAAATGCCCTAACTGCAACGGTCAAGGGCAGGTCCGGAGAGCCCAGCAGAGCATCTTTGGCCAATTCGTAAACGTAGCCACTTGTCCTCGGTGTCACGGTGAAGGCCGTATCATTACCAACCCCTGCACGAAATGCCGGGGAACCGCCCGGGTGCGCCATACCCGTAAGCTGGCAGTTACCATCCCACCGGGTGTGGATAATGGCATACAAATTCGCCGCACTGGAGAGGGCGAGCCCGGGACGAAGGGCGGCCCCCCGGGCGACCTGTATGTTTCTATCTCTGTCATGGAACACAAGCTCTTCAAGCGGGAGGGCAGCGACATTCTTCTTGAACTGCCCATAAGCTTCCCTCAGGCGGCCCTGGGTGACGAAGTTGAGACGCCAACCCTAGATGGCGCTTACAGCCTTAAAATACCAGCCGGCACCCAGCCCGGGAGGGTCTTCACATTGCGGCATAGAGGCATCGCCCACCTGCGGGGAAGTGGCCGGGGTGACATGCACGTGAAGTTAAAGGTAATGGTCCCTGAGAGCCTGACCGAGTACCAGCGCACGCTCCTTGAAGAACTTGCCAAGTCCATGAACCAGGAGGTGTCTCCGCAGGACGGCAAGGGATTCTTCGATAAAATCAAGGATGCCTTCAGCTCGGGCTCTTGAGACTACTATGCGGGAAGAGGTTAGAAACTGGTGGAGACAAGCCCTGGAGGACCTGGACGCGGGACGGGCTACCCTTGAGATCGGCAAGTACTACGTCTGCGCCTTCCTGTGCCAGCAGGCGGCGGAGAAGGCTCTTAAGGCTGTATTGATGGCGACTCGACGGAAGGCCTTCCCCAAGACCCACAGCCTCCTAGCGTTAGCCAAGGCCCTCTCCATTCCTCTAGAGCTTCAGTCGGCGGCTAGGCGCCTCAATTCGGCTTATGTAACCTCCCGATACCCGGATGCGGCCAATGGTGTACCGGCCGAGATCTTCGATGAGGGGATCGCCCAGGACTGTCTGGCCGATGCTCGTAAGATAGTGGAATGGGCGAGAACACAATTCGGGTAGAGATCGACCCTCTAGCTAGAGCCTTTGCGGAGAAGGTGCGGCGCGCCTTGAAGGTTGAGACGATAATCTTCTTCGGCTCCCGTGTTCGGGGGGATTACTTTGACACCAGCGATTACGACTTCATAATCGTATCCGATGACTTTCATGGCGTAGCTTTCCCCCTTCGCCCTCTCAAGGTTTACGACTTCTGGGACTGGGAGCTATCGCTGGAGGCGCTCTGCTATACGCCAGAAGAATTCCGGAGGAAGAGCCAGCAGACCTCCATCGTGAGCGAGGCCTTGAAGGAAGGCCTGGAACTCTAACCGTTCTCGTCCCTTTTGCACAGGTTCTTCGTCCGCCCCGAATGGATCCAGGGGGGAGAGGCGCGGCTTGAAGGCCCTCAGGCACACCAAGTTAGTCGGGTGTTACGGGCCAAAACGGGAGACTCCCTTATCCTTCTGGACGGCTCCGGCTGGGAGTACCTGGTAGAGCTAAATGCCGTCTCGAGCGAATATACGAGCGCTAAAGTCCTGGAGCGACGGCCGGCTTCCCCAGAACCGGCCCTGTCTATTACCCTGTATCAAGCGGTGTTAAAAGGCAAGAAGCTCGATTGGGTCTTGCAGAAGGGGACGGAGATTGGCATATCAAGCTTCGTTCCCCTTGTTTGCGAGCGGTGCGTAGCCATTCCATCAGAAGACCGTACCGGACGCCGCTGGGAATCTATTATTAGAGAGGCATCAGAACAATGCGGACGGGGCAGGCTGCCCCGTCTTTCGCCGCCCAGGCCCTTTGGTGAGGCCTGCCGGGAGGCCCAATTACCTGCTTTACTGCTATCGGAGACCAGAGACTTGCCGGGTATAAAGGAATTGCTAAGCAGGATGAGGCCAGGCCCGGTGGGAAATGTAAGCTTGTTTGTTGGGCCAGAAGGCGGATTCACTCCTGAGGAGGCATCGTACGCACAGGAATGGAGAATCCAACCTGCCTCACTAGGTAAGCGTATCCTCCGGGGTGAAACCGCCGGGTTGGTAGCGGCGGCCATCCTCCTATATGAGGCAGGCGACCTGGGATAAGGCCGCTCCTATCCGATTGTTCAACACTCTCGCGAAAACTATTGACAGCGGTCCTGGCTTAATATACTGTGATTGGAACCGGGAGGGAAGATGGTCATACTACTCATCGCCGTCTACGTTGCCTGCGAGCTGATAGCCAACGTAACCGCTTCGAAACCGATAGCCTTATTGGGCATAGTGGTACCCGCGGCGGTGTTCATTTATGCTCTTACGTTCACGCTTCTCGACTTGATCAACGAGTTATTGGGCAAGGCCGGGGCCCGCAAAGTGATCTATGCCTCCCTTGTCGCCAACATCTTACTAGCCGCCTATGTCCAGTTCGCTATCGTGCTACCGCCGGCCGATTTCTACCAGGGCCAGGACTCCTTCTCCGGGGTGTTAGGGTCAACGCCGCGCATAGTACTGGCCAGCCTGGTCGCTTATATCGTGAGCTCTCTGGTGGACGCCGAGATCTTTGCGTGGTGGAAGCAACAGGTGGGGCGTTTCAAGTGGGCACGGGTGCTGTTGAGCAATGCCGTATCGACTCTTGTTGACAGCATCATCTTCATTAGCATCGCTTTTTGGGGAGTCATGCCCGTGCTGCCTCTGGTTCAGGGACAGTATGCCGTAAAGATGGCGGTTACAGTGGTGAGCATCCCGCTCATCTACCTGGCCAGGGAAACCTGGCTCAAGGATCGAGCCGGCGCTGCCCTTGCCAGTGCCACCAGCCTATGACGCCCAGGGCTCGGGCACGCCAGAGCGCCTTCCCTTCGACTAGGAGGAAATAGACATGGAGCTAAGGATACTGGGCGCACACCAGGGTGAGAGCGACAGCTACCGTTTCTTCTCCCTGATGATCAGCGAGAGCCTGGCACTGGACGCCGGTAGCCTGACCTCCAGTCTCTCCTGGGAAGCCCAGGCCCATGTTCGCTCACTACTGCTTACCCACGCCC
>JAUYDP010000122.1 GCA_030691805.1 Dehalococcoidia bacterium
CTGCCCATCGTAGGAATTGGGGGCATCAATGCAAGCAACGCCGCTTCGGCCATGGCGGCCGGCGCCGATGCGGTGGCGGTCATCAGCGCCGTCTGCTCAGCGTCCGACCCGGAGTCCGCCGCTCGCGCCCTGGTAAAAATAGTTTCAGACACCCGAACTGGAACATGACAGCCCGGACGCGTTCTCAAGTCCGCCGCTCGTGACCTGGTTAAAACAATTTCGAACGACGGTAGGGGCGATTCATGAATCGCCCCTACGGAAGATATGTAGAGAAAGCATTTGGCTGATTTAGAGGATATTACCAATAGGGTCCATGCCCAGTTGTCCCGCTGGTATGAGGCGCGGGAAAAGGCATATGCCAATTCTCGGGAGATCATCCGGCGATCGGCCAACACCATTCGAGCCGCCCACCGCCGGGAGTTTGACCTGGCCCAAAGCCTCCTGAACGAAGCCCGCCGCTTACTGGAGGAGACACATCAGGCTACCCGCCAGGTGGGGATAGGGTCGCCGGCCTTTGTGAGCGATGCCGAAAAGGAGTACGTGGAGGCCACGGCGGTCCTGGCCCTGGTACAGGGCCGGCCGTTCCCAGACCCCGACGAGTTGTCGGTCAGCTACACCGCATATCTAAAAGGACTGGGCGAAACGGTGGGCGAGCTTCGGAGGCACCTGTTGGACCGGCTGCGGGGCGGTGAGATAGAGGAGTGCGAGAGGCTTCTGGACCTCATGAGCGATATCTACGACGGACTGGTCATCATGGACTTCCCGGACAGCCTGACCGAGGGCCTCCGTCGCACCACCGACGCCGCCAGGGGTATCCTGGAGAAGACCCGGGGTGACCTGACCATTTCGCTTCGCCAGCAGGCCCTGGAAAAGCGCCTGGCGCAACTTGAAGAAAGGCTGGGAAAGTGAGGAATGAGCTTTCAGCCATCAGTTCTCAGCCGTCAGCTATCAGCCAATAGCGTTCAGCCATCAGCTTTCAGCCGCCAGCAGGCAGCAGAGGAGCACCGGAAGCGGTATGGTCCCTGGTTAACGGTCCCGGATCGAATTCTCGAGCTTAACCCTTAACCCTTAACCCTTGACCCTATTAGATGACCCGCAGCAGCGCGCCCCAAATGATCCAGAAGGCGATTAGCTCCAGGATAATAAAGGCTATCAGCCATATGGACGGCTCACGGCGGCGGGCGTAGACAGCGCCGGAGAGGGCTGCCAGGCCCCTCCAGAAATGGTAGGCCATTAGATGCCAGACCTGCTACTAAAGGCACAGGAATATGTCCGCCGGCACCACCCGGAGCTAACGGACGTAGAGCCAACGGCGGCCCAACCATCCCCGGGTATCACGGTGTTCACCTTCCGCAAGGAATTCGCCACTCCTGATGGGTACAAGATTACCTTAGCTGTTCGGGTGACCGTCGGCGATGATGGTACGGTACTCAAGGCCGTAACTTCACGGTAGGGGCGATTCATGAATCGCCCCTACGGGTTGCATGGTCGCTGCTGAGAAACCGCAGTTGCTCTTTGCAGTGGCACAGGCGTCTCGCCTGTGGGCCCCCCTACCCAGGCGAGACGCCAGTGCCACTTACAGATCCCTTCTTTCATCCGAAGGTCAGGAACCGCTTGCCATCGGCAGCCATGGAGTCCAGCATCTTCCTGGTCTCCTTTGGGCTCTTTCCAACTACCCTCTCTACCTTGCATCCGGCGGCCCTTACCTTGCGCTCCTCTTGCGGGCTTACGCCTAAATTGCCGCCCACTATGGTCACGAACTCTGCCTGCATAGCCTCCTCCAGGCTAAACCCAAAAGTGGGACGGAACCGGCGCACATATTTTTCGGGCCACGGCCGGCCACGCTCGCGGGCAGGAAGCAGCAAGTAGTGGTTGATCGCCTTCGGGAAGGCCGACTTAAGGTCCCTCTCCGGCTTGTTCCAGCTCGAGTAGCGGGGATGGCGGGGGACCTCCCGCAGGGCCTTGACGGAGGCAACCGCCGGCTCGTCCATAACCGCATCCAGCGGGAAGGCCAGGTTGAAGAGACTATCGGGAAGCTCTCCCTCCATCAACAGGTAGACGGCCTCCTGGTTCCGTTGGGCGGCCGACTTGCCCTCCAGGGGTGAGAACGAGGCGTCTTCCTTCTCGCCCGGCGCCATCCCGGCCCCACTGCCCATAGATATTAGAGGAAGGGGAAAGCCCAACTGCTCCCGGATTACCTCCTCATACCACTGGAAGAGGTAGAACCCCAGGTGGTCCTCACTGCCAGTTGGCGTTTGATAGGGCAGGCAGTCTTTCCACCTCGTCCGTCCGCCCTTTCCCCATCCCAGGGGCCGGTTGTAGCCGTAATTGTAGATACCCACCGCCATCCGGTCCAGGAAGGGGGTCTTTCCACGTTCCTTGATCTCTTGTAGGGCTCCTGCCAGAAAGCCGGTGTCCCAGTAGTCTCCGCCAGGCTCCAGGGGGCTGAATACCGGGTATAGTCCCAACTCAGAGGCCTTCTCCATACAGGGAATGAACAGGTCCATAAACCTGCGCAGAAGTTGAGGTTTGCGCCACTCGGGCAAGGACCACTGGGAGACGCAATTCGGACGGTCGAAGAAGGAGATATAATGGACCCCGCAGTCGCGGTAGCGCGCCAGCAGGTTGCGGAGCAGGTTGGTCTCGATAGGCTCTATGGGGTTTACTATCACCTGTACCACCGTCTCGATGTCCCGACTGGCCAGGTCCATAAGCAGGGCGGCCGGAACGGTGCGAGGATGCTGGCACGGGAGAATAGCCCAGCTAGCACCCGTAGTCCTTAGAATGGAAATCCAGTGGTCAGCTCCCAATCGCTCGTACTGGTCCGCCGGTAGTCGAAAACCTGTTCCGGTGTCACCCCTGGGGCGAGGGTACTTGCTAATGTTCACGGCCGGACCGCCGCCTCGATGGCGCCGCCCCCCAGGACCTCCTCACCTCTGTAAAAGACCACCGCCTGGCCGGGTGTGACGGCGCGCTGCGGTCGGTCGAAGTCAACCCGGTATCCGCTTGCCAAGGGCGTCAGGGTGGCAGACCCAACTGGGCTGCGGTAGCGTACCTGGGCCTCGATGCGAACGGCCTCCTCGGGTCCCCGTCCCGAAACGAAGGTGACATCCCGTGCCAAAAGGGACGACGATCCCAGATCCTCCTGCGTGCCGACCACCACGGTGTTGCGCGGCTCGTCCAGCCCGGTGACGAAATAGGGGCGGCCCAGGGCCAGCCCCAGTCCGTGCCGCTGGCCCACAGTATAGAAGGGTAATCCCTGGTGGGTCCCCAGCCGGCGCCCCTGCCGGTCCACGATGGGTCCTTGAGCGGCGGTCACCCGGCCGGCTAGAAAGTCTCGGTAGTCTCCCTGAGTGATGAAGCAGATATCCTGGCTTTCGGGCTTGTCCGCCAGGGGCAGACCCCACTGTCGGGCCAACCGCCTAATCTCTGGCTTATAGTAGCTACCAGCGGGGAAGAGCAGCCGGGCCAGTTCTTCCTGTCCAACGGTATAGAGGACATAAGACTGGTCCTTGGCGAGGTCCACTCCGCGCAGGAGGCGGTATTGCCCGTCCCGTGACTCTATCCTGGCGTAGTGTCCAGTGGCCAGGTAGTCCGCCCCCAGGGCGCGCGCCCGGCCCAGGAGGAAGCGGAACTTGACGTAGCGGTTACAGGCCAGACAGGGATTAGGTGTCCGCCCTACCTGGTACTCCTGGCAGAAGTAGTCTATGACATGCTTCTGGAACTCCCGGGTCATGTTCAGGGGGTAGAAGGGTATCCCCAGGACCTGGCATACCCGGCGGGCATCGTCAATCGAGTCCAGGGAGCAGCACGTCTTAGCGAAGGTGGGGCCCTCCTCCCCATCCCAGAGGCGCATGGTTACCCCGATGACCCGGTATCCTGCCTCGACCAGCAGGGCGGCAGCCACCGAGGAGTCTACCCCTCCGCTCATTGCTACGACGACGGTCTTCTGGTCCATGTCCTTTATTCGGAGTTTAGCATGGCGCCCGAGGGAGTTCAACATGGAACGGAGGGTGGCTCATGGACCTAGCCGGAACCTTCCAGGGCCGGGTCCCCGCTATAACATAAGATGTACACTCAAAAAAGTAGGAGCCCCCAGAAAGCCAGCATTCCCCGGGGGCTCCTTCCGTCTGCCCGTTAATCAACGGTTGAGCGGGAGCTCCTCTTTGGCGCTTCGGAGCCTCTGGCCGTAACCCAAGGGCGAGAGTGCCCGGCGAACGAAGTACTTGGCCACCAGACGAATGACCGGTGGCGAGAGGATGGTCTTAATCAGGTTGGGTATATCGTCTGCCTGGACGTGGAGGGTAATCTTCCAAATAACCGGTGCTGTGGTTTTCCCCTTGAGGACGGCAAGCTCCCCACCTTCTTCGCTGGCGACCTCTTCGAAGTGAAAGTCCAGCAGTCTCTTGCCCAACCCATCCGAACCGATGCGCATCCGATTATCCTTTCATTTATCCGGAAGTCCTCTATGAGGCCCGTCCACCCAACCCCCCGTACCAAGGAGGCGGTCTTCCAAGCCTCTTCTTTCGGTATCAAGTATAGCCCAGCCCCCTTCTCAGGGCAAATAACCTCTTTCCCTGGCTTTTCTAACCGAGTCGGGTACGTCCCACCAGACTTTCTTGCCCAGGCTGGTGGCTACTGCTCGGGCGGCGTTGTAGCCAGGGCCCAAAATGACCATCCCTCCCGGGTGAACGCTGGAGCCGCAAACAAACAGGCCCTTCACCGGGGTCTCGTAGTTGGAGCACTGGGTGTTGGGCCGCAGGTGCCCCATCTGGAGTTGCGTATAGGCGCCCTGCTTGATGGAACCCCTCTTCATATCTGCCAGGCGTCTCTCTACGTCCTTGGGGCTCCAGTTGACTCGCTCGATGATCCTATCCTCGGAGAGATTGGGGGCGTACCTGCGCCAGGTCTCAAAGAACTTCTTGCCCTCGTCGGCCTTCATCTCGTCCCAGTCCTTGCCCTGGACCTGGTAAGGCGCCCAGGTCTCAAGCCTCAGGGTATGATAAGGGCCGAAGGGGCCGGTGGGGGCTTGTAGCCGGTCGAAAAGGGTGGCGCAACAAGCATGGAAGGCCACCCGGCCTGGAAGCCTTCCCCCCTTAGCCGCCTCAACGTGATGCAGGACATCCTCCGGGGATTCGTATCCGATGACCACCGAGAGGGCTGAGTTCACCTCCGGATCGTAGCCCTCATACCGGGGAGGCTCTCCCTTCAGGGCAATGTGAGAGGTGAAATAGCTCCATCCCTCCCATTCCCAGTTCCGGGCGGCATCGGCCAAGTCCGCCGGGATTTTCTTGGGATCGCATAACTGAAGGAAGGTCTGCTCCGGGTTCAGGCTGCTAACGACGGCGCTGGCCCGGAATTCCCGGCCGTCGGCCAGCCTTACGCCCTTTGCCTGGCCGTTCTCCAGGATGATCTCCTGGACCTGGGCAGACTCCTCGATCTCGCCGCCGTCACGGATAAACCCCCGCTGGATGCCCGAGGACAAGGTGTGCGAGCCACCCTTCACCAGAGCGGCGTTACACATCCGGTACACATAGAGGGGCACCATGAAGCCCAGGCCCCGCTCCTCCGGGTCTATGCCCCACATGATTCCCAGGTAGAGCATGGCCGCCGCCACCCGGGGGTCCTGGAATTTATACCCCTCGATGACCTCCCGGGGCGTCATTTCCGAGACTTCCACAATCCTCTTCCCCAGGGCGTCCTTCTGGAGCAGCTCGATCTGGTCTATGGGCGGAACGGGCGGGGCGTAGGTGGCGGGGATGATGAACTGGTCGCTCATCTCCTTGAACTCACCGTACATCCGCCCAAAGGTATCGGCGTCCTTCTCCGAAAGTCTGGCAATGGACGTCTTGGACTTCTCTACGTCGGTGTAGAGGGTAAAGGACTTGCCTCCCTGGAAGAGGAAAGCCACCTGGGCCTCAGGGCGCACGAAACGGACCCCTCTGGTCTCTAGCTCCAGGTCCCAATAGGGGGGCATCAGCTCCGCCAGCATCATGTAGGTGGCATGGTAGTTCCAGCGGAAACCCCCATGTTCTTCCGTTGCCAGTCCGCCGCCCGTTTCACGATTCCTCTCCAGGATTAGCACCCTGGCCCCGGCCCGGACCAGGTAGGCGCCGCAGGCGAGGCCATTAGGCCCCGCCCCAAGGATTATTACGTCTTGCTCTGCTGCTGCCATCTTCTTCACCCCTTCTCTAAGCTAGTCCGACCTGCTTCAAGTACCATACCAGAGGCGGGTGGTTCCACCACGGCTGGTTGCGGACCCCCAGGTCCTCCGCTACAATTCCGGCCGCCACGTAGGCTGAGCCCAGGAAGGAGGCCCCTATAGGCCAGCAGGAGTTGATCTGGTACAGATTGCCGATGGGCATGCGGTAGGCTAACCGGCCCAGGTACCACTGGTCCCCCTTGCAGTCCCCGCCATACTCGTGACCGTAAATGGCCGAAGGGTTCTTCCGCCAGTTATCCAGGGGGGTATGCACCTGGCTGGCCAGGATGAGCTTCTTCATGCCCGGCGCCAGCTCCTCCATCATCTCCGTGTGCTGCTCATAGACCTTCCACTTGATATCGTCCCACTTCTCGAAGCCGCCCTCGCGCCGCAGATGGACTGGAAGCTCCTCCTCGTAGACCAGGACACAGTGGCCTTCCGGCGACAACTGGGTCTTGTCGGCGGCCGCGGTCAGGAAGATCTCCCCCACGGTGCCCACCGTCCTCCACAGCTCCTCACTCTCGAAAAGGGTGAACCACTGCTTGGCCTCTTCCCAGGAGTCCCAACACCGGTAAGGCTCCCAGCACTCCCGGATGGCCGGGTCCCAGCTATCCGACTTCCAGCGGGGCAGATCCTTCAGGAGCCAGACGGACATGAAGGGCGATTCTCCCGACATGTTCCAGTCCTTCATCCTCCGGGCCAGGACGGGATCGGCAGCCTTCACCTTGTCCTCGCCTATGACCTGGAGGCTCAAGGGCGCCGAGAGGTTACTCAGGACGGCCTTCCTGGCCCGTATCTCCTTCTCCGGGTAGGGGGAGTCTTCTGATATCATGACGCCCCTGGCGGTGCCGTTCTCCACCACTATCTGCTCCACCGGGGAGTTGTAGATCATGGTGCCGCCATGGTGGGTGAAGCAGCGGACCAGGGCGTGGACCAGGTTGTGGCTGCCGCCCTTGAAGAGGCCCTGGGGAAGCCACATTATGGCAAAGTTATTGAGTATGCCCTCCCCCCGGCCGATGGGGTCTCCTCCGAAGCCGATGGAGGCCACTCCCATGAAGGTCTGCTTGACCCGCTCGCTCTCGAAGAGAAGGTCAAGCATCTCGAAGCCATTCATGGTCACGATATCCTGGGGAGTCATGTCCAGGTACCGAGCGAGAGACTCCCAGATGCGGCCGAGGTTGTCGGGTGTAGGCGGGCTATACATAACCAGCTTGTACAGGTCCACCGCTTCGGGAAGGATATTGTTTATGATGCGCGTATACCGCTGGGCATCCTTCTCCGAATGCCGGGCAATGCTGGCGGCCGTCTTCTGAGGGTCATGATAGACCATCACGTTTTTCCCGTCCTTGTAGGTCGCGCCGTACTGGGTAGGAGCGTAGACCATCTTGAGCCCAAACCTCTCGAGATCGAGATCCTCTACGCATGGCCCCATGCCTGTCAGGCCCATCACTATGTGAGTGTTGATGGCGGCCCCCGGCTCCAGGGTCTCCACCGTCATACAGCCGGGGCCTGCTTCTCCCAGCCTCTCCACCACAGCCACATCCAAACCGGCCTTCTGGAGGTAGGCCCCGGCCGCTATGCCAGTAATACCGGCGCCTACCACCACCACATCGAATTCTTTCTTCACCATGTTGCCTACCCCTTTCCTTTTTGTTCCCCTATGAGGATCAAAAGCAAAAGGCGGACGTGTAGTATCACGTCCGCCTCACTGTCTCTCTGGCGGGCAACGCCCCATGCCGCTAAGCGACCGCCGCGGTTTCCCTTGTCTGCTGATGTCCCCTTGCCGCACCTCTGACCTCCAGCCAGTTGTTGGCTAATGGAAAACGGGACTTCTGGGGGCTTACCTTATTTCAATTTCACGATGGGAACGAATCACATTTGGCCATGGACCAGGTTAGTTGAAACACATATTACCAAGGCTATAGCTTGCCTAATGCACAAGGGCCTTCGATGAATCGAATTATACGGTACGGTTAGGTCGTTGTCAAGCGCTGCCTTGTGGGCACCGATGTTTTTCCCTATAATCGTACTCACATGGAACAGATAAGCCCCATTCTTCTCGACCTCTTTATTATTTTTGCCTCTGCCAAGATCGCCGCCGAGGTCTTTGAGCGCCTGCGGCAGCCTCCAGTCATTGGTGAGTTGCTGGTTGGAGTCCTGATCGGTCCCTATGCGCTGGGCCTCATCGGCTCCCCAACCGCCGCCATGGTGGAACTTTTTCACGGCACGCAGCCAGCAGAACTGGCCTTAGACACGGTCTATAGGGTCCTGGCGGAGCTAGGCGTGATATTCCTCCTTTTCCTCACGGGCCTGGAAACCAGGGCCAGCGACATTTTCAAGGTTGGGGGCCGAGCCATGGCAGTGGCTGTTCTGGGGGTAGTTTTTCCCTTTGTACTGGGGTTCCTTTTTATCTCCTTCTTGGGACGCCC
>JAUYDP010000168.1 GCA_030691805.1 Dehalococcoidia bacterium
GGCCAGGGCCATTGGGCGTATGGTAAGTGGGCTAAGGACAAGGGGTCCAATCCCAACGAGATCACCGGCGTGATGTACGAGCACATCACCGGCATGTCGGCCTACTTCAACACCCGGGTCAAGGTGTACAAGGCATAGGGCGTTGGAAGAACTACCACCTGCCGGGAACACCATCATGCCCATTTGCGATAGCGTAATAAGGAGGTAAATCGAGATGCCCAGATATGGCATGGTAATAGACCTGAACCGGTGTCTGGCATGCCAGGCTTGCGTCATCGCCTGCAACATGGAGAACAACGTCCCTCATTCGACGCCGGAGAGCTTCAGGGATAAGAAAATGACTCTCCGCACTAAGGTCGTGCCCCTGGCCCGAGAGGGTAAGTACCCCAACTTCAAGGTGGATATCTACCCTGTCCTATGCAACCAGTGCGAGAACCCCGCCTGTGTGGCGGCCTGTCCTACGGGGGCCACCTACAAACGGGAAGACGGCATTGTCTTGATTAACTGGGACAAGTGCATTGGCTGCCGTTATTGCATGGCGGCCTGTCCTTACGGCGCCCGTAACTATATCCAAATGGAAGATCCTAAAGCCTACCACAACCCAGCGGCCATTCCCCCAGGCAACGACCAAAACAGGCCGCCCAAGGGCAAGGTGGATAAGTGTACCTTCTGCGCCCATTTCGTGGACCAGGGTGGGCAGCCGGCCTGCGTCATCGCCTGTCCGGCCGAGGCCAGGATTTTCGGGGACCTTAATGATCCCAATAGTCAACCGAGTCAAGCGCTAGTGGAGAGAAACGGTCAGGTTCTGAGGCCGGATTTCGGCACCAAGCCCCGGGTCTATTATGTAAAATAGGGGGTCAGGGCAGGCCGAGAAGGAAACGGCGCACCAGGTTTAGCGCCCGCAGGGTGGCAACCCGTTTGACGTCAAGCCTCCCCCTGGGGTAAACGCTGCTGGAAACGCGCTCCCGGCCCCGGTCTTCGATAGCGATGTGCATAGTGCCTGCGGGCTGGCCCTCAGCCTCCCCGGGGCCAGCCACGCCGGTGATTCCAACGCCTACATCGGCCCCCAACCTCTCCCGGGCGGCCCGGGCCATGGCTGATGCCATCTGCGGGCTGACCTGGCCATATTCATCCAGGACCGCCTGGGCCACACCCCAGGCGGTCTTTGCTTCACTCGCGTAGGCCACCAGACCCCCCTTGAAGAAGGCCGAGCTTCCCGGGACATCGGTCAGCGCGTTGGCGAGGTGGCCACCGGTGCAGGATTCCATAGTGGCCAGGGTCAGGCCCATCTCCCGCATGAGCCTGCCTACTACCGTGGCCAGAGACTCATCATCGGTTCCGTAGATAAACGTTCCCAGGATGGCCCACGCCTTTTCCTCCAGTTCCCCAATCATACCAGCGGCTTCCTCCCGGGTAGTGGCCTTAGCCGCCATCCTGACGTGGATGCCGTCATCCTTGGCATAGGTGGCCAGGGTCGGATTAGACGAGTTCACGAACTCATGCAGAAGCTCCTCGACCTCTGATTCCCCCTTACCCATGATTTTGAGGGTGCGGGTTATCAGTACGGCCACCCCGGTATGAGGGCGCAGGCGAGGCAGCACCTGGTCGTTCCACATCCGGTGCATCTCTCTGGGAACACCCGGCATCGCCACCAGAGTCCGGCCATCCTTCTCCAACCACCAGCCCGGCGCCGTGCCGAAAGGGTTAGAGACCGAGCGGGCCGAAGGCACCAGGGAAGCCTGCTTCAGATTGGAGAGAGGCATATTCAGGCCCATCCGGCTGAAAGACCCCCTGACCCATTTCTCCAACTCCGGGTCAACGGCCATCTCTTCGCCAACCAGCTCGGAGATGGCCTCCCGGGTCAGGTCGTCGTCGGTTGGGCCGAGGCCCCCCGTCACCACGATGAGGTCGGACCGCCCCCAAGCGCGCCTAAGCACCTCAAGGAGACGTGCCCGGTTGTCACCCACCTGGCTGATCCAGTATAGGTCAATGCCCAGGAGGGAAAGCTGCTGCGCCAGGAAGGCGGCGTTGGTGTCAACGATCTCGCCCAGGAGAAGCTCTGTGCCCACCGAAATAATCTCGCTCTTCATCTGGCGCTACCTCTATAAACCCAGCACCCTCTCCACCGCCGCCACGTCGGCGGGGCAGGAGATAGGACCGCTGGAGTTCGTGCCAAGGGCAGTCTGGGGGTCTTTGAGTCCGTTGCCGGTGATGACGCAAACCACCCGCTTTTCCCGCAAGTCCAGGCCCTGACGGCATACCTTGAGCAATCCCGCCAGGCTGGCAGCCGAGGCCGGCTCCCCGAAAACGCCCTCCTGATGGGCCATTAGGGTGTAGGCGGCCAGTATTTCATCGTCGCTGACATAGTCAATGCGCCCCTCGGACTCGTCCCGGGCGGCTACGGCGCCCATCCAACTGGCTGGGTTGCCGATACGGATGGCCGAGGCTACGGTCTGGGGTTTCTCGATGGGACGGCCCTGAACTATGGCAGCGGCCCCTTCGGCCTCGTAACCCATCATGTGGGGGAGTCGGCGGCCCTTTCCAATGCTCTGGTATTCCTTGAAGCCCTTCCAGTACGCCGTGATATTACCAGCATTGCCTACGGGGATAAACAGATAGTCGGGGGCGTCCCCCAGGGCATCTACGATCTCGAATGCAGCCGTCTTCTGGCCGTCAATACGATAGGGGTTAACGGAATTTACCAGGGTTATAGGGTGCTTCTGAGTGAGAACGCGCACGATGCTTAGGGCCCGGTCGAAGTTGCCGTCAATGGACAGGACCTTCGCCCCATGGACCAGGACCTGGGCTAGCTTCCCCTGGGCGATGGCGCCCTCGGGCACCAACACCACGCACATCAGGCCGCACCGGGCGGCATAGGCCGCGGCCGAAGCGCTGGTATTGCCGGTGGAGGCACAGATAACCGCCTGTTGTTTCCCCTCCAAGGCCTTAGCGACCGCCAGCACCATTCCACGGTCCTTGAACGAACCCGTGGGATTGCAGCCCTCCAGCTTAAAATACAGCTCCCCGCAGGGGACTTCCGCCTCCAGCCTGGAAGCCCGCACCAGGGGCGTATCCCCTTCCCCCAGGGTTAGCATAGGGGTCTCCGTAGTAATGGGTAAATAAGGCCTGTACCTGTCTAGCAACCGCGGTTTCATCAGTTCTCGCTCGTCGCTACCTGGTTAGCGCTTCGAAGACGCGCCATACGCTCTTTTATTCCCCGCAACTGGCTCTCCAGGTCGGCCACCTGCCGGCGCTTGTCCTGTTCAAGAATCTCGCCCAAAGCCGACAATATGTCGTCCACGCGCGTGTGAGCTTCCTGGCTCTTCTGTTGAAGGCGCATGATCTGGTCTAGAAGGCTCTTGGCCCTGCCCTCAACATCACGAACATGCTGCCCCTGTTTGTCCATACCATCCGATAGCTTCTGAATCAACTGGAGAGCCTGGAGAGTCTGCCTTTCCACCCTATCCAGGTTTGCTTTATGGACATCCAGACGCTCTGGTAAATCCTTCCTGGCCTGCACCTCTGCGCTGATGGAATCCAACCGCTGGCCCATCTGCTTCGCCTGATGGCCAGCTATTTCAAGCTTGGTCTGCATTACCTCATCCTGGCGTCGCAACGGGTCCATCTCCAGTGTAAGCTGCTCCAACCTTTCCTGGACCCGACGATTCTGCTCTTGAGAGAACGCGATAGACTGCGCTAGAGGCTCAAGACTCTTTCTTATTTCCTCCAGTTGCGGTGTTAGCCAGTCCAACTGTTCCTGCTGGCGCTTCAAAGCAGCATCCTGAGAGCGGTTGCGCTCAGCCAGGCTTTCGGTAGTGGAGCTTTGCTCTTCCATTGAACGCGTAAGTCCGCGAATGGCCTCCCGGTTGGAATCCTCTTCGGCCTTCTTCGAACGTTCTAGCTTCTCCAGTGCCCTGGCTACATCGTTCTGGCTCTCCTGAATCTGGCCGGCCTTTTCCTTAATCTGACGCAGGTCCTCTTCCAGCGCGGGCAGCTTGCTTGCCTGAAACTTCAACCCCTCGGATAGCTCCTCGATACCCTGTATGCGGAAGGCGTGGTCCTGTTGTATTGTGCTCATCTGTTCAACAATCTGCTGGAGCCGATGGAGACGATCCTTGACCTCTCGCTGCTCTACCTCCAGCCAGTTAACCATGGCAGCCGTGGTGGGAGTCGTGTCACTGTCCATAAAACTCCTCGTTCTTATCTGAATGATGGCCAAAGGTGTCCTTCTAGGCCACCGGACGTTACTTTGGCTCAAGCGCTAAGATTATCCTTCCGCCCGGAGGAAGAAGCATCTCTCCTGGACCACCGGCGGTAGCGCCCGTATCTTCGCTAGGGAGTCCTGCATGTCCGCCTCCCGCGCCAGATGGGTCATAATGACGATCTCGGCGGTCTGGGATACTGGATCGGCCTCTTTTTGGATAACTGAGGCAATACTTATCTGGTGCTCGCCGAGAACCGTGGCGATCTGGGCCAGAACCCCGGGATGGTCCGCCACGCTCATTCGTAGATAGTACCGCGTTTGCACCTGGTCCATGGGGCTGATGGTCTTACCGCTCTCCTCGCGAAGACGAAAACGGCCGGTAAGCCCTGCGGTGATGTTCTTCGCTAGAAGGATAAGGTCGGCCACGATGGCGCTGCTGGTAGGCTTGGAACCGGCGCCTGGGCCGTAGAAGACCACTGTCCCAACCAAGTCTCCCTGCACACAAACCGCATTATTCACCCCCCCAATCTGGGCCAGAAGAAAGCCCTGGGGGACCAGGGAAGGATGTACTCGGGCCTCGACCATGCCGTTCTCCTCCTTGGCAATGGCCAGCAGCTTGATGGCGTACCCCAACTCCCGCGCATACCGAAAATCTCGGGAGGTCAACCGAGAGATGCCCTCCCGGTAGATGTCCGCCGGTCTTACCGGCAAGTGAAACGCCAGGGTCGCCAGCACCGCCAGTTTGTAGACGGCGTCTATGCCCTCTATATCATTGGTCGGGTCCGCTTCCGCGTACCCTAGAGCCTGGGCTTCAGCCAGAGCCGCCCCAAATTCAGCCCCTTCGGAGGCCATTCGGGTGAGGATGTAGTTGGTGGTGCCGTTTATTATAGCCTGTATCGAGATTATCTTGTTAGCGGCCAGGTCATGCTGGAACGGTCCAATAAGAGGTATTCCGCCTCCTACACTAGCTTCGTAAAGGATGTCCACGCCCCGTTGGTGAGCCAGGGTTAGCAGCTCCGGGCCGTACTTGGCCATAACCTCTTTGTTAGCTGTAATGACATGCTTCCCTGACTGGATGGCCCCCTCAATATACTTGTAGGCAGGAATCTCCCCTCCCATGACTTCGATCACAATATCAATATCCGGATCGTCCAGGATATCCCGACTGCTGGTGGTCAGCAGATGTCCCGGGACCTGAAAATCGCGCTTCTTCTGGGGATCCCGGACCAGCACCCTGACCAGCTCGACTGGTGTCTCGATATGGGCCTGAATGCGGTCTGCTTTCTCCATCAGAATACGAGCCACGCCGCTTCCGACCACACCCAGACCCATTATCCCGATTCTTATCCGTTCTTTCGCCATGGCTTAGTCCTTAGTGTTTGATCACGGGGTTTAACAGCTTAAAGCTCGGACTGGAAGAAGACGGCCACATCTCGTGGGAAGTAATGGTCGCTGTAACCGGAATAACGGAAGCCTTGCTTCTGAATGAAGCGGAGAGCCGGGTAATTTCTAGTCTGGACGGGCGCGATAATGGCCCTCAGATCCCGGCTTCTTGACCAGCGCCTTCCTTCTTCCAGAAGAGCAACCCCCCTGCCCTTCCGGCGAAACGGGCCCCCAATAACCAGGTGGTCGAGCCAGGCCAATCCCTGGGCCGGCTCTTGACGAAGGTAAAGAAAGCCCCGCAGTTGTAGGTCTTCCTCTGTCAGTATGAAAAAGTCCTCAACCTTCCGGTGCCGAAAGGCTGTATCCACTCCCCAGGGAGGAGCCAGCTTTACCAGACGCGGCAGGTGGACGGTGCGGAACTGGACCTCTACCTCGGAGCTGCCAACCCGGTGCTCCATCTGCCAAACGTGGTCGGTCACGAAGGAGGGGTCCATAGATAAACACGCTATTTCATCGGAAGAAGTGACGGGCCTTATTTGCAGCAATAGTTAGCTCACCAGCTTTGAGTAAAGGTACTCAAGGACGACTTTCATAGCGGCCGCCACCGGCACTGCGATAAGCATCCCCAATATACCCCCCAGGGCGACCCCCGCCAGAACGGAGAAGATGACTATTATGGGGTGAAGGGCCACGATGCGGCCGATGACGTTAGGAATAACCAGGTAGTCCTCCGTATGGCGCAGGACGAAATACACCAGAACCACCACCCCTGCAAACCCCAGGTTGGGCCAACCGAAATCGTTTGGCTGGAAGAGTGCCACGCTAGTGGCGATTGCGCCAGCCGTAATGGGACCGATGAATGGGATAATCTCCAATACACCAGTGATAAGGCTGATCACCAGTGCAAAACGCACCTTGAGAATCAGGCCGAGGAAGATCCAGGATGCTGTGCTCATCAGGGCTATGAGGAAGAACTGGCCCCGGATATATGCGCCCAAAACCCGGTTTATACGCTCCAATAAGACCATAGCCTCGGCGCGATATCTGGTCGGGAACAGAAGAAAGAACGAGTCCCGGATACGAGGCGCGTCGGCTACCAGATAAAAAGTGACCACCACGTAAATAAGTATCTCCGCTATAAAGGTGGCCGTGTCTCGCACCACTCGAAGAGCTCCCATCGGAAGCGCCCCAAAGCTCTGTAGGATGGACGTGGAAATGCTCTGGGGGTCCAGAACAATCCCCAGGAACTCGAACCTCTGTGCCCCCAGGACCTCCTTTTGGACTGAAGCGACGATAAAGGGAACA
>JAUYDP010000206.1 GCA_030691805.1 Dehalococcoidia bacterium
GTCAATGGGCCAGTCACGCGGGATCTGTAGTGGCGAGGCATGCCTCGCTACTACGTGAGCGACGCCTGCTCGGCCACGGTAGGGAAGACAGCTCCGTACTTTATCAAGTTTATCAACGGGCTCGGGACGTCCGCCACTACGGCTTGGTGGAAGTCCACCGCTGTGTCGGCCAGGCGAGGTTCAGCTACACCCAGTCTACAGTTCCAGAACCACGATTCAGCTCTACTATGACCCATCTAGCGCCGAACCTATTCGGGAGAGCCAGCTACCCCGCGGAAGTCTGCTTCACACCCGGCGTTCCAGGCCGCCGGCCGGCAACTCGGGCCCCAGCTAACGCCCAAATACCTTTTCAATGGCGCGGTCCAGGGCCGAGATGAATCTGGTCATATCGTCTTCGGTATGCGCCAGAGAGATAAAGCAGCGCAGCGCGGGGATGTAGCCTTTGGAGACCGTGAGCATGCCGTCCAGCACCAGGGCGGCCCACATCTCTTTTATGTCCTCGGGCTTAACCTTAAGGAGGTTCTGGCTGGGGCTAATCACCGGCTCGTCAGTGAAGGCGATCTCCAGCACCGGGCCGAGGCCGATGGCCGTCATGGGGACCTCGTGCCGGCAGACAACCTCCTGGACCTCGCGACGCATACGTTCTCCCATGCGGTGAAGCTTGGGATAGGTGTCCGGTTGCCCCAGCACGTCCAGCACTGCCAGGGCCGCAGCGCTCACCAGTGGCATGCCGCTCCAGGTCCCGCTCTGGTATACCCTCTCCTCCGATGGGATGCTGGTGGCCATTCGTCCCATTATGTCACGGCGCCCAGCCAGGATGCCCAGAGGCAACCCAGCACTGATGGCTTTGCCGAAGCTGGCCAGATCGGGGATCACGCCGAAATAGCCCTGTCCGCCCTGTAGCCCCAGGCGAAATCCGGTAACCACCTCATCGAAGATGAGCAACGCCCCGATATCTTTGGTCACTTCGCGAATGGTCTCCAGAAACCCCGGCTGGGGTCCCAGGCTGGCCCGGTAGGCCGGCTCCATGATAACGCCGGCAATACGGTCCTTTCCGACCTGGTCCACCAGCCGCAAGAATCCCTCGGTGTCGTTGAAATCGAACCATTTGGTCAGACCCCGAGTTGCCTCAGGCACCCCTCCCAGCCCCCAGGCCCGCCCCGCTCCAGGCTGGTGAGCCGGAACGAACATACCGGGAATCAGGGCATCCGCCCATCCTACGTAGTCGTCCTTCACCCGCAATAATATGTCCCTACCGGTGTATGACCGGGCCAGGCGCACCGCCAGCATATTGGCCTCGGTCCCTGACGTGGTGAAGCGGACGGTGTCAGCGCAGGGGATAGCCTCCACCAGCCTTTCGGCCAGCCGCACCTCCAGGGCCGTGGGGGTACTGTTCAGCACATATGTGGATAATTGTTCCTGGAGCTTTTGGGTAATATAAGGATGGTTATGGCCAAGGAGCATGGGGCCAAGGCCCAGGATGTAATCAATGTATTCGTTGCCGTCTACATCCCAGAGGTGGGACCCCTGGGCTTTGGCCGTATATATGGGATATGGCCCGTCCGCCTTGCCCGGCGCCTGCACGCCGTCTACTGCTACCCGTTTGGCCCTCTCAAAAAGGCGTTGTGATTCTTTGAAGCGGTCCTGATATTGCTGGATAAGCGCTCCCAAGGTATTACCTCCTTTGCTCGATGCTCCGGATTTCCACCGGCTCTCCTTCACGGCAGCCCAGGATCTCCCAGGCCTCCCTGTCCACCCCGACTTCGCCGCTCTGCACCCCAGGGTCCACCTGGACCATAAAGCGGAGTGGCGCGGCGCAGCGGGCGTTGGCCAGCTCCACTAACTCGCCATCGGACAGGCCAGAGCTATCTCCACGGTTCTCGCTGCCCAGATAGAGCACCCGAAGGCCTCCTTTAGAGGCTGGCTCACCCCACTTCCTGGGTTTCAGCAGCCGCCTCCCTTTACGGAGCTTGCTCCTCTGGGCTTCCGTGGCCACCAGGTCCACCAGTTTCTGGTCCCCCTGAACCACCACTCCATATGCAACGCTGGCGTGGTCCACTGTGACCAGCCCCTCGAGCACATCCTTCAGCACCAACGCCGGGTCCCGCTCCAGAGGGTCGCCGTATCCACCAGCGCCGCCGGTGTTCATGGCCACGATATCTCCCCGCTTCAATGGGTAATTGACTGTCTTCCCGCCGGGGATAACGTAGGAATCCCCCTCCCGGATGACGCGCCATTCGTTGGGAACGGCGGCCCGACCGCCGAAAATCCCGAAGGGTGGTATACGGGTCCGGTCGGAAACGATGTTAAGGCCCCCACTCTCGCTCAGCAGCTCCAGGGACAGGGTCATTCCCATTCCCCCACGGAACTTACCCGGCCCGCCTGTGTCAGGACGGAAGCGCATGGATTTGAATAGGATGGGGTGCAGCGCTTCCGCCGTCTCCAGGGATTGCATGGCCACATCGCCGGACGATGGCCCTCGCAGACCGCTGGGGCCGTCACTTCGGTAGGTCCCGCCGTTCCCACCGGGCGGGTAGGCGTAGAAGATAGAATGGCGTCCCGCCTCCCGGGTCGTAACGTAACAGTGATTGATGGCCCCATAATCGGACCCGCTGACATGGTCGGGCACGACCTGGGCCAGCGCCCCAATAACGGTGAAGATGGCCCGGTAGGCCACCTCCCCAAAGCCCCCGGTGGCGGCAGGATATCGAGCGTTCAGCAGTGTCCCCTCCGGCGC
>JAUYDP010000383.1 GCA_030691805.1 Dehalococcoidia bacterium
CCCGAATGACTGCCGGTCTCCACTGCCCGACGTACTTCCCGGCCCAATTCTGGGCCAGCCCGCTCATCGGCATCCAGGAAGAAGGCCCACTGGCTGGAGGCCAGGTCCAGGGCCGCGTTCCGCTGCTGTGGAAAAGTATCGAAGGGCCTAAGATGAACGTTGCTAGTAATCGCGCTGGCCAGCTCAACGGTATGATCGCTGCTATGAGAATCCAGCACCACCAGCTCATCAACCCAAGCCATGCTTTCCAGGCAAGCAGTAATATGCGCCTCTTCGTCTTGGGTTATGACGATGCCGGAGATGGTGGCCACCCCACTACGCTCCCCTGTGTGCTTTATTGTGCTTCGATGGTGCTTCGATAGTGCTTTATTGTGCTTCAGTGCTTCGATGGTGCTTCTATTGTGCTTTATCGTGCTTCAATGGTGCCTTATTGTAGTTCAGTTGTGCGTCTTTATGCTTCTTGATGGCGATGAACCTTGGGGCTTCGAAAGCGCTCCTGCGTTGGACCCAAGTCGTAGGGGCGGACCTTGTGTCCGCCCACCGGGCCACATTTAACTACCCGCCGTTGTGGAATACGCACGGTCCGCTAATCCTCGAAGGCCGTGGTGGACGGACCTTGTGTCCGCCCACCGCGCCACATTTAACTACCCGCCGTTGTGGAATACGCACGTTCCGCTAATCCTCGAGGTCGGTCTACCCGCCCCCACATAATTTGGGATACCTCGGGAAAATGTCCCTACTATCGCACTACAGTGCGAGGACCGTTTCATACGCCTCACTCCAGGCTCTTGCCTCCTCCTTGGGCAGGCGCCGGCTCTCCAGCAGCGCCAGCGCCCGGCGTACCCCCAGGCGTACGATGCGCCGGTGGGTCCAGCGGAAGAAGGGCGAGTAGTGCTTGCGGAAGAGGAGCGAGCGGCTCTTGTGCAATTCCACGAACATCGCCGGGGCCGTCTGCCGCGTGCTCTGACCTCCGTGGTGAATGATCCGGGCATTGGGCAGACAATAGATGCTCCAGCCCGACTTCTTTATCCGGATACACCAGTCTATCTCCTCGCAATACATAAAGAAAGCCTCATCCAGAGACCCCACCTGTTCCACCACCTCCCGCCGGACCATCATCGAGGCTCCCAAAAGGTGGCCTATCTCAAAGGGAGCGGTCTGGTCCAGGGGATAGCGGCCGTTCAGGATGGAGCCAGTCAGCCGGTGATTAAGCGGGAAAAAATCAAAGAAGCTCATCCAGAGATTCGGGAACATAAACGCCCCGTGCTGCAAAGTGCCATCGGGGTTAATAAGCTGGCCCGTCGCCATCCCCACCCGTGGATGCGTGTCCATAAAAGCCAATAGACGGGCCGGCGCATCCCCCAGCACCTCGGTATCCGGATTCAACAGGAATAGGTAACGCCCGGAGCACCGGGCTATGCCCTGGTTTGTAGCGGCGGCGAAACCCCGGTTGGTCCGGTTCTCCATGAGTTGAACCGTTGGAAACTCGCTCCGGACAACATCCACACTTCCATCGGTGGAGGCATTGTCCACCACTACCACCTCGAACTCAACTCTAGACCGTTCTAAGCTGCGGATCAACGTATTCAAACAACGGCCAAGCAGCACGGATACGTTATAATTAACAACCACCACCGAGATGTCCACCGTCATTACCTTCTCCGGTCATCCCTGATAAGGACAGAGGCTACATTGCGCCGTAAGTTGACGGTTGCGGGAGAACTATATACCGCACAATTAATTGTGCGGTATATAGTTCTCCTGGCCAGAAGCCTAGCCACCTAACACCCAATCACCTAATAACTGACCACGATCTTCTGCTGTCCCACGCGGCCTCCGGGGAAACCCACCCCCTCCTGGACCACGCTGGCCCAGAAATAGACCTCTCTGGTCTGGTCAATCAGCACCTTGATAGTGCCCGTGATAATCGCCTCCTGGTCGGGTTGAAGATCGGATAGGTCCTTGGTTAGCCCCCAGCGCACGGGATATGAGCGTCCAGCAAGCCCCCATTCCACTCCGACCCGCCAGACACCGGAGCGTTCGAAGTAGAGGGGTGACCCGTCCGCTCCCTTCCAGAAGTTGAAGTTCATGTCCGTATCATATGGGGTGCCCGGAGCAGGTCCCATAGTCCGCAAGGGCACTGTCCCGCTATTTCGTACGCGGATCTCCACTTCCAATTCTTTACCGCGTAGCACGCTCACCGGACTGAAAGACACCTTCGTTATCTCTAAGCGCGGTGTGCCGCCACTGTCTATCGCAACCTCTATGGTAGCCTCCGAAAGGTTACCGGCCTTGTCCATAGCTTGAATATGGATGGTGTAGTTACCATCTGGCAACAGGCGTCCGCTCGAAGTTCCGTTCCAGACGTGGGAGAAAAGCGCTGCCGACCTCGCAGTTGGAGGGTCCAGAAGATAGCTGGCGCCGGTGGAGTCCACAGCGGTTATGGTCACAGTGGCTTTCTTTGACAGGGAGTAACTGATATCAGTCTCGTCTTGATTGGCGTCACCATTGGGCGATATCACCGGGTACCGTGACACCACGTTCCTAATCAAAGGAGGGTCGGTGTCACCGTCGCGCAACGTTATGCTCCCGCTCCACCTCTCCTCCGTACCAAGGATATTGCCCGACTCGTCAACAGGAACCGCTCGCAGCAACACGGAATATTTGCCATCTGCCATTACCCGCTTTTGGGGTCCTGGAGGATCAGCGTAGTAGGTGCCGTCAAAGAGGGCCGTATAGCTGCCGGCTGCCCTCCGCTCATCCCTTCGAAAGGGGTACTGAACTCCGGCGTTGCTGCTTAACGTAATTGAGATCAGGGACAGGCGGCTCAGCGAATAAGAGATAACCGCGCTGTCGTCAACCCGGTCCCCATTTGGGGATATGGTTCCTGGCGTGATGTCAACGTTAGAGAGATTTGAAGCGCCGGAACAGGCCGCTAACAATACACCTAGGACGACCGCCAGAAGGGCCGCTATATAGCTGCTTGAATATCGGCTGGCTCCCATGTCTAGTACGCCCCTCGTCCGGAAAGAACGGCCGGCAGTGTCCGGAGGATTATCTTGACATCCAGGCCTGGAGACCAGTTCTCAATGTAGTAGATATCCAGCATCACCATTTCATCAAAGGGCAACTCGCTACGGCCGCTTACCTGCCAGAGGCCGGTTACACCAGGGGCGACCTCGAGCCTCTTTTTATGCCATTCCTGATAGTCCTCCACCTCGGCGGCCAGCGGCGGGCGAGGTCCCACTACGGCCATCTCCCCCTTTATGACGTTTATGAGCTGGGGTATCTCATCCAGGCTAATCCTTCTGAGCCACCGGCCAACCCTGGTCAGACGTGGGTCGTCGCGTATCTTAAAAAGAGGCCCTGCCGCCTCGTTAAGGTCCACTAGCTTGGATACCTCCTTCTCCGCTTCATCCTTCATAGAGCGAAACTTGTAAATCTGAAAGGGTTCGCCATTCTTGCCCAGGCGCTCCTGCTTGAAAAGGACCGGGCCTCGTGAGTCCAATTTTATGGTAATGCTTATAAGAAGCCATAGGGGAGAGAACAGCAACAACACGATACCGGATACAAACAAGTCCATAGCTCTTTTGAGGAAGAGGTTTACACCTTGAATGGAGGCCTCCCTCATGCTTAATAGGGGGATTCCTCCCAGATCGTTGATGTCTAGTCCGCCCAGACTCATCTCATAGAGGTCCGGGACAATCTTGAACGGGACCTGTTTCCTCTGGCAAAGTTGAGTTATGTCCATCACCCGTCCTCGCGAGGCCGCAGGAGCGGCGATGAAGACCTAATCAACATCTCCGTTACGGAGGACTTCTCCCAGGTTGGAAATCGGCCCCAGCCACTTGAAGCGACCGTAGTCGCCATCGCTGTCATCGCACAAAAAACCGACGGGCCTGTACCCCCGGCTCGGCTCGCTGGCCATCAGGTTCATCACCATCTTGCCCAGTTGGTCTCCCCCAACAACCAGCACGTTCATCATGCCGATACCTTTGCTGCGCATGAACGAGCCCGCGAGATGGCGGACGATGCGGCTCAGGGAGAGCAGAACGAAGGAAATGACCCATGTGTAGATAAATAGGAGGCGCGAATAGGCATAACCCTGAGAAATGAAGACCACGGCTAGAATAAACATAGCGCCTATGCTGGTAGATGCCAGGATTGTAGACGATTCATCCAGGGGGGCTTCGGTTTCCCGGTTATATAGGCCGGATACTGCGTTGCTGAGTATCATCACCACGCCAACGCCCAGTTGGATTGGTAAGAAGTCTATCCATGCCACGAAGGACCCCTCGGCTACCTCCCGCCCGATCTCGAAAACGTAACGTAGAACGTAGGCTACCATGAAGGCCACGTTGACGGTCACGAAGTCCAGCGCCACCATCAGCAACCGAGCCCGAGTATGTTTAGCCGCCAAGCCCCGCTTTTCCCGTCTGCAAGTCGCGCACCCCGTTTATCCAATCAATAACTATAGACATGGCCTCTTCATCGGTCCGAAGCCTGTGGCCGGCGCCCTGGATAATACGGACCTGCTTTGGTTCGCCGGCTGCTCGGTATAGCTCCCAGGCATGGTCCAACGGTATCAGCTCATCCTGGCTTCCATGCAGGAGCAGGACAGGCCTGGGCGCAATGCCCGCAACCCAGCGTATGGGAGCCACCTCTTCGAAGCCCAGCATCCAGTCGCTCAACGAAGGAGGGTATCCCGGCTGCCGAATAATCCCTATCCTTCGAGCCGACGCCAGGAATTCACGTGCCGCCGCCTCGTCCCGGAAAACCTCGAACTCCGCCGGGCTAGAACAGGATACCACGGCCGTTATCCGTTTGTCCCTGGCGCCCTGGTACACGGACGTAGCCGCGCCCCCGCTAAACCCCATAAGGACCAGACAGCGTGCGTCCAGGTCCTGGCGGGCTAAAAGAAAGCCCGTCACGGCAGCCAGGTCCCGCGTCCAACCCCGAATCTCGAACTCGCCCCCGCTAAGGCCGCAACCCCTGTAATTGAAGATCGCCGTAAGGAAGCCCTGCTCGCAGAACCTCTCCGCCAGATCAGGGTATCCACGGTCCAGGGAATCTTGCACCCCAGCAGGGATGCCGTGGCTTATAATCAGTCCTGGATGAGCGCATTCTCCTCTAGGGACATAGAGCGCCCCCCTTAGATCGAATCCTTCAATTCTCAGGGCGAAGGGTTCCTCACGCACGACTGCCGCCTCCATCTCTACCGTTGTTAATCCGAAACGTAACTACTCAGCCACAAAGTCACAAAGACACGAAGGAAATCAGACAACAAATCGTTTGATCACCTTATTAATCACCGGTACAATTGCCTTAGCTATTTCTTCTTCACGCTCTGAAAGAGGCTTGTATTCCATAACTTTCTTTGTGCCTTGGTGTCTTAGTGGCTGAGTAGTTACCAAATGACGCTACCTGAAAGGATTATCACTCCTTTCAAGCGGTGGTCTTGGAGGATGATGGGAGGCGTAGTTGGAGCATCTCGAGACAGGCCTCCACCATTGCCTCGTCCCGTATGCCCGTCATGCAGATATTCTCCCCCTGAGAGCAATTAACGAAATCGCAGTGCCGGCGGCAGGAGAGGTCCAGTTTGATAAGGCGATAGGGCACGCCCCGGGGGTGGTACGCCTCGGCAGCCGATGGTCCGAACGCCGCTACTACCGGTGTGCCCATGGCTGCCGCCAGGTGCATCGGTCCGCTGTCATTCCCGATAAAGAGGCTGCACCTGGCCAGCACGGCGGCGGTCTCCTTCACAGTGAGCCTGCCTACCAGGTCCACTAGCGGGATATCTAGCAGAGCGCGTAACTCCGCCAACCTGGGCGCGTCATCCGGGCCACCCACCACCACCGGCCTAATCCCGCGCAAGGCCAACTCCCTGGCGATAGTGGCGAACCGGCCGACGGGCAGACACTTGCTTGGGAAACCTGCCCCCAAATGAAGGGCCACGTAAGGCGCATTTTCGACGAGAGGCAAAAGGCTTTGGGCGAGGGCGCGGTCCGATTCAGAAAGATAGAGGCGGGGCGTCTCCACCGGACCACAGGCACCAGATGCGGCCGCGATAGCCAATGCCTTTTCCAGGTGGTGTGCTGTTGCAGGCGGGCGCACATCACGGGTAAGAAAGAAGCCTCCTCCGCGTTCGCCGTTGCCGACCCTGGCTCTGGCTCCGGAGGCAGCGGCAAAGGCGATGTCCCGAAAATCACCCCGAAGCTCGTATGCCAAGTCATACCTCCCGCGTCTAAGCCTTGCCAGGATTCTCAGCAAGCCTCCCAACTGTTTTCGCCACGACACCACCTGGCCCCGCCATGCGGCATGCCAGGGAGCCTCGTACAAGATGAGGTTATCAATGGCAGGATGTCCCTCCAGGATAGACTTACCCGCCGCTCCCACCACCACGTCAAGCCGGGCTTGGGGAAAGCGGCGTCGAAGGGCAGCGATGGCAGGCTCCGAGAGCAGAACATCCCCAATAGAGTCCAGCCGTACCACTAGTATCCGGCTGGGTGAGGAGGGCAAGTCACGGCCCAGGTCCAGGGTACCCAGGCGATAGGCCCCAAAGAGTACCCGTAGAAAGGGCTCACTAAGCCCAATCAGCGCCCTCTTCTGCCTGCGAGTCAGCAGCATGTGCGAAGCGTCTTCCTCAATCAGCGGTAATTATACCACGTTCCTCAAGAGAGGCAACCACGCAACAGCAAGATTCGGGATCGGCTTGAACACGACTTACAAGTCGTATATTATATACGGTGAGCAAGGCCTAGAGGAGAGCGATGGCGACTACGAAGATAACCCTGACACTACCCGCGGACCTCGTGGAGAAGCTCCGCCAGGTGGCCGGCGGGCGGAAGAAGAGCCGCTTCGTGGCTGAAGCCACGCGGCGAGCTATCGATGAAATCGAGCGGCAACGCCTGTGTGAGGACCTCATCCGTGGGTACCAGGCCAATGCCCAATTGGACAAGGAAATAGCTGAAGAGTGGCGTCCTCTGGAGGAAGAAGCCTGGGACCGAGAGCTTGGCCCTAATGGCTGAATTCCATAGAGGGGACATCTTCAGCGTGAATTTCGACCCGGTGCAAGGCTCGGAGCAGGGTAAGGTCAGACCTGCGGTCGTAATTCAAAACGACGTGGGCAACCGCTATTCCCCCACCCTGATCGTTGCGGCTATCACCTCTCGGCCCAGGGCCCACCTTCCGGTGCAGGTGGAGGTGTGGGCGCCGGAAGGTGGGCTGGAACGCGATTCCGTGGTCCTTCTTAACCAGATTCGCACCATAGACAAGTCCAGGGCAGGGCGGTACTGGGGACGGCTTGGCCCGGAGACCATGGCCCGGGTCGACCGGGCCCTCCAAATCAGCTTGGGCCTTGTGCCACTCTAGGATGACCACAGTCTTTTTGTAATGGAGTGTCCGCTGGTTAGGGTGGGCGTCAGTATTTTGCGCTGGGGGAGAGTAGGCGTAGTGCGGGGGC
>JAUYDP010000177.1 GCA_030691805.1 Dehalococcoidia bacterium
AGAGATCAAAGTCCATAACAAACTCCTGGGTGATATTTAAGTAAGACCGAGTCTATTGTAGTCTTTGGGGCGGAGGAGTCAACCCCATCCGTCCCCTGGGAAATTGGTTGTTCAACACTCTCCCCAGCCATTTGGGTACGACCCCATTTAACCGTGATCGCTTCCGGCGGGGCTGGAAAGCCCCGCCTATCCGGGTCCCTTGCCTTCGTGTTGTTGGATAGCAGGCCCTTTCCAGGGCCGGTCGGCGCCGCGGATCACGGTTGGATGCAGTGGTACCCCGGTAGGGAGCGACTTGTGAGATTTGCGGTACAGCACGCCCCGCCGCCCCTCCCTGGCCGACACGGAGTTCGGCCGCTACGTTTGGAAACGTACGGCCGCGCGCTGGTGATGCCACCGCTAGCGGATAGGGGATGCCCCGCCGGGGCGTTCTTACAGAGGTGGCGTCGGCCCTTCCAGACGTAGTGGCGGACGTCCCTGTCCGCCAGGGGTGGTGGGGCGGGGCAACGGCTGCACCGGGTTGCTTCATCAAACTTCATGATTAGCTCCACGCCTATCAACAACACTTGCTTGAACACTTCTGGGGGACACAACTACCAGGGGTGCCCATCCCAAGGTTGTGCCAAACCCAGGTCCTGGGCGATGGCCTTGTAGCAGGTGTAGCCCTGTCCCGTATGGGCGCCATCGTAGATGCCCCAGGCCGAGCTGGTGCCGTAAAGGTTCTCTATGGGCCTAATCCTGTGATCGCCCCACTCCTGAATAGGCACGAACGGTGGAAGTTGGCCCGGAAACTTGTCAACGATTGTGAGATTGCCGTACGGCGCCATGTTCCTTTGCCGGTGTGCTGTATCATAAGGGGTAATAGCGTCATAGCCGATGACGTTGTCCCAGCTCATGTTCCGCATGTATTCCTGCCAGGTCCTCATGGTTTCCTCGGCGTGCCGTTTTTTATAGTCCATCCACTCCCGCTCACTCATGCGGGTGGCATCCACGGTATGGATCTCGCTGCCCACGGTATGCTTGCCATCTGGAGCCTGAGTGCGGTCCGCCCGCGTATGGTGATGGAAATTCACAATCTCCATATTGGGTGGGAGTTTCCCCAGCCGCCTCCAGTAGGACTCCATTATCAAGTCCTCGACATTCCTGGACCCTAGAATCACCCAATGGGTCTCGTTGATATCCTGGTTATAGTCAGCCGCCTGGTAGTCGGGAGCCTCATGGAGCGCCCAGGTGTACCAGGTAATGCACGAAAGGGTGCGTTCCAGGTTGGCGATCTTCCGCATGATTCCCGCGTCCAGGTGATCGGGTCCTATTAAGTCGAAGCAGAGCTGATACGGGTCAGTTCCCGAGACTACTAGCTTGGCGGCCACCTCCGTTCCATCGGAGAGGCGTATGCCTGTAGCCTTGCCGTTCTCTATCAGGACATTGTCCACCTTGCTCTTAGTAAAAAACCGGCCCCCATTCTCCAGGAAAATCCTGGCGCAGGCGTGGGCGGCGCTATGGGTGCCGCCCTTCAGCAGAGAGACGTACATTAAGAAGAAGGGCAAAATGAATAACGAAGGCCCGCCGGCGGCCTCGGTAGGCATCCCTGCTGCCTTGATCCGGCGCAATGCCAGGTATTGCATACCGGGGTGCTCCCACATCTCCTTGACAGCATAGTTGGCTGGCAGGGCAAGGAGACGCTTGTTGGAAAGGCTGCCCGGACGCTTCATGTCCTCCAGAAACCATCGCTCGAAATAGCCGGGCTGCCCGTCAGGCGGAGGCAGGTTGAATATGTCGTCCATGAAGGCGTGCCACATGCTTCCGCCGGGCTTGGAGACCTCGTACATCTTCCACCAGGTCTCCGCATCCTTCTCCCCAGCAAAACGGGCCACCGCCGCGGCCTGCTTCTCTCCGGTGGGGTCCTCAGGGATGTGGTAGAAAGGCAAGCAGGACTGGTCTTCCTTTAGTATGATACCCAGCCCGCATTTCAGATTAAGGAGCTTGACCCCTTTCTCCTCTATGTCTGGAAAGTCGCGTTGCAGGGGAAGGAAGAACCAGTCTTCCAAGGTGCTGGCGTGGCTATTGCCCGCGAAACCAGGAGCGGGCGCCTCATGGGTGCCCCAGCCGCCGCCCAGCTCATGCCTTTCCTCGAAGATGCCGACCTTCATCTTCCCATATTTGGCCAGGTAAATGGCTGTCACCAGAGTCTTCTGGCCTCCGCCAATGACCACCGCGTCAAAGGTCATATCGGCCACGTTACAACTCCTTCAGCGTTTCAGTGCTTTATCGTGCTTTATCGTGCTTCGTTGTGCTTTATAGTGCTTTATAGTGCTTTGTTGGGCCTCGTGCCTCGCCAGTGGGGCTTTTGCGCTATGTCATTCTGAGCGATAGCGAAGCAATCTCGGTGTCTCCAATAGTCCACGCGCCTTTCGGAGCAAAGAGATTCTTCGCCTCCGCTGCTATGCGGCTCGGGTAATTCGGGATGCGGCCCCGCTCCGGCTCAGAATGACATTACTCATCTTCACTGTGGCCATGCACTAGCCGTCTAATACAGGCACTATAAAGCACAATCAAGCACCACCAGGCACGATCAAGCACAATCAAGCACCATCAGGCACCATCAAGCACTATTAAGCGCCCTCAAGCTCAGATCTGCTCAATAGAGCCTCCCCTTGTCCTTCCAGGGCTTGGCCAGCCCCAGGTCATCGGCAATGGCCTTGTAACAGGCATATCCCTGAGCGGCCGTGCCGGTATGGGCGAGATTCCACGCCGTCCCAGTGGCGTAGAGGTTCTTGATCGGTGTCCGGTAGCGGGCCAGCTCTGGGATGGGCCGCAGCTTGCCCATCTGCCCCGGCACGGTGTCCACGGTGGCCTGGTCTCCCATGGGCATGTTTTTCAAGCGGGCTGCCGTATCGTATGGTGTGATGGGGTCATAGCCAATGACGTTATCCCAGTTCATATTGGGGGCATACTTCTGCCATTCTTCAATGGTCTCCTTAGCATGCTTCAGCTTGAAGTCCATCCACTGTCGTTCCGTGAAGGTGGGGGCGGCGACGACATGCTGCTCAGTGGAGACCACGTGTTTTCCCTCCGGAGCACGGGTGGGGTCGTACTGGGAATGTTGCCCAAAGACAATGAGCTGCCCTTCTAGAGGGGGCACTATTCCCAAAGTCCTCATGAGCCCTTCCTTGAGCATCATCTCCAGGTCCTTGATCGCCAGCAGGGTCCAGTGGCAGTTGTTGGCGTCAGGGTTCCAACTGGCCGAGATGTACTGAGGTAGCTCATGGACGGCCCAGGTATACCAGGTAATGCAGGTCAGCCCCCGCATCACAGTCTCCAGCCGCCTCACCAGCCTGCGGTCCAAGTGCTCTCGGCCGACCAGCTCGAAGCAAAGCTGATGGGGGTCTATGGCGCTGACCACTAGCTTCCTAGCCCCTATCTCCGTGCCGTCAGCCAGCCGAATGCCTTTAGCCTCGCCTCCCTCCAAGAGTACCTTCGCTACCTCGCTCTTGGTGTAGAACTTACCACCGTTTTCCAAAAAAATTCTCTGGCAAGCATGGGCGATGCTATGAGTCCCTCCCACGGCGTAGCTCTGGGAGCAGGACTGGCCCATGGCAAAGAGGGAGGAAAGGGCCCCGGTCATCTCCGTAGGCATCCCCATGGTCTTCATCCGCTTCAGGGTCATGAGCTGAAGCTCTACGGTGTCCCATAGCTCAAGCACCGCCCGGTTGGCCGGCATCATGGTCCAGGCCAGGTCAATGGGGCAGTCCGGGGTCTTGAGATAGTCTTGCAGCCACCTCTCCACCGCGTCGGGTTGGTCCGGAGTTGGCGGCACGCTGAAGAATGCCTCACTCCAGGCCCTGGAGAAGCTGCCGCCGGGCTTGACAAGATCAAAAAGCTTCAGGTAGGTCTCGGCATCCCTCTCGGAGAAGCGGGCCAACTCCCTGGCCGTCTTCTCGCCGGTGGGGTCTACCGAGTGGTGATATATCCCGAAGAACTTCTGGTCTTCCTTGGTGATTATCCCGTAGGTGGTAGGGTAGTGGGTCATCTTCCCTCCCTTCTCCACGAAATCGGGGAAGTCTTCCTCGACCGGCTCATAGTACCACTCGAAAAGGGTGCTGGCATGGGTATCCCCGATGAAGCCCGGGGCAGGAGACTCTTGGGAGCTTAGCCCGCCTCCCAACTCGTGGCGCCTTTCGAAGATACCTACATCCATGCCCCCATACTTGGCCAGATACATGGCCGTGAAGAGGCCCTTATTCCCACCGCCGATGATTACTGCGTCAAAGCTTTTATCTGGCATCCGGCTTTCTCCCCTTAACTATGGTAAGGATGCGGACGCCTATGCCTATCCACCTACGCACTCCCGCCAAACGTCGCATCTTGAATCTACGGGCAAAGGCAGAATGTGGACATGGAATCCTCGTCCGCAACTACTTCTTTTCGACAGACAGTGGTCTAAGCCGCCAATAGTTGGTTTCCGCAAGTGACGGAATCCTACAATAAAACTTAGAAGATATCAAATGGTCATCAGCCCGCTTGTTCTAAAAGTCGTTTCAGGTTCTCTAGCTCGCGGCGATTATCCTCCAACCACCCGGACTGCTCGCCCGGGTCATCATACCAGGGGGCTTCTGCCATGTGTGTTACTCGAGTGCCTTGCCCGGTGGACTCGAATAGATAGGTCACGGGCATGACATATCCCCGATGGGGAGAAGTCCACACTACCTTCTGCAATGGCACCAGCTCTATAACCTGGGAGGGCACGGCCACGGTTTCACCGCCCAGGTGAAGGTACTGGTTAAACGTTACCCCAAGCCCCAGGCGATAAGGGGAAGTAATATCCAGTCTTTCCACAAAATCAGCGTAGCGCGGATGGTTTTCAACATTAGCTACAAAATCATAGACTTTGTCTACCGGGGCAGCGATCAGGATTTCCATTCTCATCTGTGCCATGTGCAGCTCTCCTATTCTTGAACCACCGACCTTACAGTCCTTCGAAACGGGCTGCTTCCTCTACAGGCCGCCTGTTGCTTCGGATTAGGTCGTGAGGCTTGAATAAATGAATCGGTGCGGGCGGCGCAGGGGGCATCCCCACCCCACCCTCCAGCGGACAGGGCCGTCCGCCACTACGTCTTGGTGGCCAGCCCGATACCGCTTCAGCCTCATGTCAGCGCCTGACCAGCTCCGTCGCCTGCTGGATGGCATCATAGCCATCCTCCCCATAGGCGTCGACCCCTGCTTCGCTGGACTGTTCTCGATTGATCCCCCTACCTCCCACGAGGGTTCTGAGGCCCTTGCTCCGGGCCAGGCGGGCGATCTCTTTTACCACCGCCAGCCGGTCTCTGGTGTACACCCCAATTGCCACGATAGCGGCATTATTGGCCAGGGCCTCCTCCATAAAACGCTGCGGGGTGACGTTGATCCCCAGATTGTAAACCAGGAATCCCGCCCCCCTCAGCATGGCGCCAACCAGCAGGATGCCACTTTCCTGGACGTTGCCCTGCACTGCGCCTATAACGATGGACCCCCCTTCGTCCGTGGCGTCCAGATGAGGCTCCAAGAACTCGAAGCCCTGCTGAAAGGCGGCGCTGGCCATCACCATCTCGGGCATGAATGCCCGCTTCCGGTAATACAGGTGCGCAATACTTTGGAGACCCTTGCTCAACCCTTCCAGAAGAATGCTTCGAGGTTCCTGGCCCGCTTTCAAGAGCCTGCCAACAGCCTCGACTACATCCTCTACCTTACCATTGGCCACCAGGTCGGATAGCTGGACCAGGGGATCGGCGGTCGGGCTCGCCGCTTCCCGGACGGCCGTAACGCGTCTCGGAACCGCAGGCGGTGCCTGGGCCAGGTTTGTCTCGAATGGCAGTGGATAACGCCCGAATCTCTGGGTGGCGGCGATCATGATTTCTATGTTCTCGGGAGGCGTCCCTGTGCTTATGCCTCCGCCGGTGGAGATAATGAGTCCTCCACCAGCGCCCCCGCGCATGATAATTTCCCGCACACCCTCCTGTATCTGGGTAGGAGTACCGGCAGCGAGAACCCCCACGCTTTCCAGATTACCCTCTAAACACATGCGGTGGCCGATGAGCCGCTTCAGGCGTGCCACGGCGCTGAAGTTAAAATTATATAGGTTTGCCCCCATTTCTAAGAGAATGCCGGGAATATGGGTAACGTCCTCATCCGCGTGGAAACATTTGACCTCCGCCTGGCTGGCAGCGTAGATGCGCTGAACATAGGGCAGAAAGAACTCCCTGAGGTGGTCTTCTGAAACCAACCCAACCGTCTCATCGGCCAAAAACAGGCGGCCCGGGCTTACACCTGCCTGCCGCAATGTCTCTTCCTGGGCCTTGACCCAGGCTATGGAGGTTATGGTTTGGACCTCACACATACGGTGCATCCATTGAGGGTCCCGAAGGATGCGGCTGTATATCTCTCGGTAGCCAACCAGCTCGGCGATGGACTGGAGGGGGCCCAGGGTAAAGGAGACCCATAGGGTGTTCCCGTGAGACTCCTTCAATTCGTCATCGGTATGCTCGACGAAGTAGGCCATCTCCTCCAAGGCCCTGGGCATGAGGCCATCCCTGTAAGGGTCAGCCGGCTCGATGTCCTCAATAGACCGGCTGGAGAGGTCCAATCTGGGGCCGGAGGCCAGCCATTCGAGCCGGAAGCCGAAGCCGGAAGCCATCACTGAAGGGCCGTAGTCCGGCCTTATGCCGGAGATGGGAATGGCCTGGGGAAAGCGTCGGTGGAAGGAAAGCTGGGCGGACAGCATCTTATCCTTATCATGGAAGTAGTCTTCGCCACTGATTCCAGCGAACTCCTGGAAGACAGGGGCCAGGACAAGCAGGCCCACGGGGACCTGGTCAGGCTCTTGCAGCGAGACCGCTGTGCGGACCCGTTCAGGGATGCTAAGATGCTGAGCGTTCATGTAATACCGGGAAACGCCTTACAGCGACGGGATTCGTCCCCTTACCCGTGACTTTTTCGACATTCGCAACCGGCGGCTTGATATGATGCTTCAGAGATCCCCTCCTTCGTTTATAAACCTTGTTCGCGATAGATCCCTCTTGCTGGATCTAAGGCTAATTGTTCCCCAAAGTAACATCCAACAGGCCATCACTGATAAGCCCCATCCGGCATCCCACTCCCCTACGGAAGGGGCGCAGCCATTGTGCCCCAGGATCCTATGAACTTTAGATCAATGCCGTCGTCGTTGAATCAACTCTAGGTGTTGACGAGGGAGTTTCCAGATTACCCGTGGTGTCCAAGGCCACTACAGGTAGCCTGGGCGACCAGCAGGCATCAATGTCCTTGCACAGGTTCACGGGCAAGGAATGCACAACTTATAACACATGAAAAAAGCAGTGTCAAGGTGCAGGTGGAGACTGTGTTGATGTGGTCTAGGATCGCGTAGTCGGGGTCGTCCCTGACCCCGACCGTCGGCATCGGGGCCTGTCCTGAACGGAGTGAAGGGACGATGCCGACTACAGAAGTAATTCAACACTCTCAGGTGCAGGGCGGCCGGCAGCGTGAGCTAGAATTAGGCACTACACTTTCTAATCCGAAGAATAGTCCGACGATATGCGGAATCGCGCCGAAGAAGACCCATTCGTGCACTGTCACATCCTCCGCCTCCTCTGAACCGCGAACGAGGTGAAAGTTGCGCTACACCTTCTCCAAGGGCGCGAAGCTCAATAGCAGACGCTTGACGCCCGCCCCGTCGAAGGCCACGGCGATTTCCTGGTCATCGCCGCTTGGCTTCGTGCTGACAACTAGTCCCTCACCGAACCTAGCATGGCGGACCCTGTCACCGGGGACCAGGGCCAGGGAGGCCTTTGTTTCCGGGCGATGCCTGCCCACAAGCGTCGTTGGCGGTTCCCATCGTCCAGCTACGGCCCGTGCTGGCGAGTCCGGGCCTGGCCTTCTTGCTTCCGTCAGGTGAGGTGGTATATCTCGCAAGAACCTCGAGGGTGGGTTTGGGCTGCTACTGCCGAAAAGAGTGCGCCGCTGGGCGCGGACCAGATATAGCCGGTCTTTGGCCCTGGTAATGCCCACGTAACAGAGACGGCGCTCTTCCTCCATTTGCTCCGGATTGTCGAAAGACCGTATATGAGGCAAGACCCCCTCCTCCATGCCAAGTATGAACACAGTCCCGAACTCCAAGCCCTTGGCCGCATGAAGCGTGATAAGGGTAGAGGCATCCACCGTTTCATCCAGCGCGTCCACATCTGAGACCAGGGCAACCCGCTCCAAAAGGGCCGCCAGAGCCTCCCGTGTATCCAGGTCCTGAAACTCACGGGCCACCGTACGTAGCTCCTGGATGTTCTCCCATCGCTCGTCACCTTCCTTAGTCCCGTCCTGGACCCATCGCCCATAGCCGGTGCGGTCAAGGATATAGTCAATCAACTCGACCAGACCTAATTCATGGCTCCGGCTAATCATTTCCTCGAGCATGGTAGCGAAACCCAACAGGGCCAGTCTTGCCCGAGAGGTGAGGGTCAAGGGTCTAGGGTCTAGGCTTGTCCCTGACCCTTGACCCTTAACCCCTGACCATTGACCCTCCCCAAAGCCTTGTTCCTTGTCCCTCGTTCCTCGTTCCTCGTTCCTAACGTCTCGTTCCTCGTTCCTCGTTCCCTGTTCCTGCGCCAGCTCTCGAAGGGCGCCGTACACCGGCTGGCCGAGAGCAGTCGCCCATCGGGATAGCTCCACTATAGTCCGCTGGCCAATGCCACGGCTTGGCACGTTGATGATTCGCGCCAGGCTAATGCTATCCAGGGGGTTGTAAATAAGCCGGAGATAGGCGATTACGTCCTTTACCTCCCTGCGCTCATAGAAACGGGTGCCGGCCACCAGCCTATACGGTAGGCCATAGCGGACGAAGGCGTCTTCAACTGCACGCGACTGGGCGTTGGTCCGGTACATAATAGCGCAGTCGGACGGGCGGCAACTGCCCTGACGTACCAGCTTGTCAATTTCCGCTACTACAATACGGGCTTCGTCCTCCTCGTTATAGGCCTCAACAACTTTTATGGGCGCTCCCTTCCCTTTCTCTGTCCATAGCTTCTTCTCCTTGCGACGGTGGTTAGCCGAGATAACGCTGTGGGCTACGTCAAGGATGGTTTGCGGGGAGCGATAACTCTGTTCCAGGAATACGGTACGGGCATCGGGGTAATCGTGCTCGAAATTGAGGATGTTGCGTATATCAGCGTTACGCCAGGAGTAGATAGACTGGTCAGGGTCTCCCACCACGCAGAGGTTTCGGTGCCTTTCTGCCAAGAGCTTTACTAGCTCATATTGCACCATATTAGTGTCCTGGAACTCATCCACCAGGATGTGCAAGTACCGGGACTGATAGCTTGCCAGGACTTCCGGACAACGTCGGAAGAGGTCAACGGTTACCATGAGCAGATCATCGAAATCCAGAGCCCGGCTGGCTAGCAGAAGGCCCTGGTAGGACCGATATACCCGCTGCACTACCTCGTGGAAATAGCTCTGGCCCGTCTTCTTGTAGCCTTCGGGGCCCAGTAACTCGCTCTTTGCGGAGGATATGGCCGAAAGCAAGGCTCTGGGAGGAAACTGCTTGTCGTTTACCCCCAGCTCTTTTATGGCCTGTTTTACCAGGCCAACCTGGTCCTCTTGGTCATAAATAACGAAATTGGGGGCCAGGCCGATGATCTCGCCGTCGCGCCGGAGGACTCCTGCGCAGAAAGCATGAAAGGTCCCTACGGTTAGGCCCTGTACATCCTCTTTCAGCAGAAGGTTGAGACGCTCCTTCATTTCCCTGGCGGCCTTGTTGGTAAAGGTCACGGCCATAACCTGCCAGGGACGGACACCGCAAGCCTTCACCAGATAAGCAACCCGGTGCACGATAACGCGAGTCTTCCCGCTTCCGGGACCAGCCAGGATCAACAACGGCCCGTTGACCGCCTCTACTGCTGCCCTCTGGGGCGGATTGAGCCCCTTCAAGAAATCCATGGATGTCCTCATTATAGCATCCGCCGTATATCCTGGACATTCGTGACGTCCGGCTCGTGGTAGAGCAGCAATATAATTTTATTTCCAACAGCCTTTCAGGAAGTTGCCGTCTATTCTGACCACCTTGTCGGCCACATCTCTTAGTCTCTGAGATGTCCACGGACCTCCGAATAGGGCCACCTCAACGTGCCTTCCCATATCCTTAACGGCTTGAAGGGCATCGGCCAGGTCCGTATCCCCGCCCACCATAACCATTGTGTCGTAAGTGTCTCGAAAGCTATGCAACAATATATCAGTGGTCATCATGACATCAATGCCCTTTTCGTAGGGTGGCTCCGCCGGCCAGCTTCGGTAGATGAGCCGGCCAAGCCTGACTTCTAGATAGGGAATGCGCCGCAACTCCTGGAAGAACCTCTGCTGTTCCTGATAATGCTCCGCCTCTTTGGCTTGGTCTACTGGCGCGTTATAGTAGTAGATACGTACCAGGCGCCGGTCCTGCGTTATCTTGTGGCAAAGGGCCTCAAATTTGAGGTCGGCGTGTCCGAATTGACTCTTCAGTGAGTGATACAAATTGCTGCCATCTATAAAAATCATCAGCCTTTCTATGGCCCGAATATCTCTGGGCAACTGGAAACACCCCCTCTCGTTACTGTAATACCAGGTATATTACGTATTAGAGAATAACATAAATGTCAAATATAGGGACCGGTCATTGAAAAATATTAGAAGGAAATGGTAACATACAGGCAACGCTAGAGTCTGGCCTATTGGTGTAGGGGGGAGCGGTTTCTACCAGCGTATCCACGAGACAAGGCCAGTAAGTCACAAGAAACGAGTGAAGAGACGGGGGGTCTATGAAGGTACTCGTAACAGGTGGAGCCGGCTACGTAGGCTCCCATCTGGTTGACAAGCTCCTGGCGACGGAGCATGACGTTGTGGTGTTGGATGATTTCTCTCTTGGCAAGCGAGAGAACATCCAACATAACCTATCCAGTCCCGCCTTTCAATTGGTTGAAGGTAGTATCACCGAACCAGGCACTGTGAAAAAGGTCATGGACGGATGCGAGCTCGTATTCCATTTAGCCGCCAGGGTGGGAATCAAGTACATAGTTGACGATCCGCTGAGGGGAATTCTTACCAACGTGGTTGGCACGGAGACCGTCTTGAAGGAGGCTTACCGGCGCGGCGCCAGGGTTCTGTTCGCGTCGACATCCGAGGTATATGGTAGAAGCAAGGCAGTGCCTTTCCGAGAGGATGGCGAGCGGCTGCTGGGGTCTACCTCTGTAGCTCGCTGGTCGTACAGCTCGGCTAAGGCTATAGACGAGCACCTGGCCCTGGCTTATGCCAGGGAAGGGCTGCGTGTCGCCATTGTCCGTTACTTCAACAGCTATGGTCCACGTCTGGACCCCGTGGGGTATGGCTCGGTGGTGGCCAAGTTCATAACCCAAGCGCTGACAGGACGGCCGATTACCGTGCATAGCGATGGCCAGCAGACCCGGAGCTTCACTTTCGTAGATGATACGGTGGAAGGAACGATCCTGGCGGCTACAATGCCGGCAGGGGAGGGACAGGTGTTCAATCTAGGCAACGGCCGGGAAGTCGCGGTACTGGAGCTGGCGCAGATGGTAAAGGCCATTACAGGCTCCGCCTCGCCTATAGAGCATGTAGACTATTCCGCGGTTTTCGGCCCCAACTTCGAGGATATCCCGCGACGGGTGCCTGATGTGGAGAAGGCCAGGAGGGTCCTGGGATTCGAAGCCAAGGTGCCCTTGGAAAAGGGGTTGAAAGTAACCATAGACTGGATGAAACGCACACTGGGTGACTAAGGCGAAAAGGAGGGCCATGACCCTTGGATAACCGCCTTAGCCTTTTCTGCGACCGGGTTATAGAGGCCGGCTGGCTGGCCTCAGCAGTCACGGTCCCCCTGTTTTTTAATGTTTTCTCCAGCCGGGTCTTTGAGCCGGACAAGCTAACACTGCTACGGTCCATCGTATTTATCATGGCCGCAGCCTGGTTGATAAAGATTGCCTCGTCTCCCCGTCCCAACGGCTTCTCCTTCTCCAAGTCTATCCGTAGTTCTCCTTTAACCCTGGCGGTCCTGGTATTTGCGGTCGTCTATTTACTGGCCACGGCCGTGTCTGTGACACCCAGGACCAGCTTTTGGGGCTCTTATGTGCGTCTCCAGGGAACGGTGAGCAACCTCGCTTACCTGACCCTTTTCTTTCTAGTAGCCTATAACCTCCGGACGCGTGACCAGATCAACCGGCTGATGGGCGTTATCATCGTTACCAGCATTCCCATATCCCTCTATGGAGTTATCCAGCACTTCAAATTGGACCCTCTTCCTTGGGGGGGCGACGTCACTTTTCGGGTCACCAGCACCATGGGAAACGCCATATTCCTGGCAGCATACCTCATCATGGTGGTCCCTTTGACACTGGTGCGGTTGGTGCAGGCTGTAGCTGTGCTTTTGCAGGCACCGGCTGACAAGCGATCGCTATGGCATTTTTTGCCGTTCGCTGGGAAGCAAACGCGATTGCCGTGGTTGCTGTCCTCTGGATATAGCGTCGCGCTAGCGCTTCAGCTTGTCACGATTGCCTTGACCCTGTCACGGGGCCCCTGGATAGGGCTGGCTATAGGGTTGTTGCTACTGGCTCTCCTATGGCTATGGAGGGCCGGAAAGAGCAGGATAACGGCGGCTATCTGCGGTCTCTTCGTTCTCCTCCTCGTCTTCACTCTCGCTGTCAACCTCCCGAATTCGCCGTTGGAGCCGCTCAAGAAGGCGTCGGTATACGTGGAACGCCTCGGCACTATCCTGGACATGGAATCCGGCACCAACCGGGTCCGAACCCTGATATGGTTCGGAGACGGGGTTGGAAAGGGAGCCGCTGGTCTAATTGCCTCAGAGCCGTGGCGCACACTACTGGGCCATGGCCCGGAGAGCATGTATGTAGCCTATAACCCCTTTTATCCGCCGGAACTGGCCCATCTCGAGGCGCGCAACGCCACACCAGACCGGAGCCACAACGATCTCCTGGACTATCTCGTAATCACGGGTTTTGCCGGTCTTTTCGCCTATCTTTTGGTCATGGTTCGGGCCTTTTCTGTGGGCATTCAGAGGCTTTGGAAGGAGACAGACCTTGCGCAGCAGGGCATCCTGGTTGGTATCCTGGGAGCGCTGGCGGCCCACGTGGTGGAGTCCCTCTTTGGAATAGCTATAGCTTCAACCCTTACCTATACCTGGCTTTTACTTGGATGTCTATCAGCGGTGGTTATGGCCTCCGCCACAAAGGCGGAGGCTGCCGCCGGATTAAAGCCGGAGGTTATCACCACCGAAACTCACGGCGACAAACGTCGCCGTCTGGCAAAGACGGGCCGGGCCAAGAGCAACCTACCGGCCAATACCGGACAGCCGTGGTACAAGAGCTTTGGATTCTACCTGCTGGCAGCATACTGCATTCTGACTGCATTGGTCATACTTGTGACGCTTAGGTTCGAGGCGCCCAGCGACCCGCAGCCTGTTCCCCTGGTCCTCTTTGGTTACGGTTGGTTATTGCTAGGGATCCTGACCGCCGCCGTCTGGGTGAAGAGGCCCCCGGCGAGAGGCCGGGTGCACAGCCAGGCTCTTATAATCGCTATCGTGGTGGGCGTCATAGCCGTGTTTCTTCCTGTAAAGCTTTTCTTTGGCGAAATCATCGCTGATACGTACTTCAAAAAGGGACAGACCCTGGCGTCTCAGCAACGCTTCGAGCAGGCCGTCGCGCCATACATAGAGGCCATTCAATGGGAGCCCGACCAGGACTACTACTACCTTTTCCTGGGACAAGCCTACCTGGAGCTGGCGAGGACCACCAGAGATGAAAGGCCCGCATTGCGCCTGGATGGATTGAACGATTTGGCGCGCCTCAAGGACCGCCCGGCGTCTCAAATTGGCAAAGATAACCTCTTCCAGGCCGCCTTGCTCACCTTGAAGACCGCCAGGGACTTGAATCCTTTGAATACCGACCACTCCGCTAATCTTGGGCGCCTTTACCGACTCTGGGGAGAGGTGTCCAGCGACCAGTCGGTCCGGCGCGAGAAATTGGCCCTGTCTATAGATTATTTTAAAAGGGCGCTCAGGCTCAGCCCCAACGCCGCCCACCTCTGGGCGGAATCGGGCCTGATCTATTATTTACAGGGGGATTTCCAGGAAGCGCTAAAACAGTACCAGAAAGCGGAGGACCTGGACAGCCTCTACTCCCCAACTTACGCTTACCTGGGCGACCTTTATCGCGCTGCGGGCAACGATGATGCGGCTCTGGAAAGCTATAAAAAGGCCATGGAAATTGACGGGAGGTACCGGAGCTTGCTTCCCCCTCAGAAAGCAGCGCTTCACTCCACTCTTGGTCAAATGTATTTCCAAAAGGGCCTATTGCAGCAATCATTGGAGGAAAACCTCAAGCTAGCCCAGCTATCGCCTAGAGACCTGGCCGTACATAAGAACCTGGCCCTACTCTATCGTGAGTTAGGAGACCGGCGAATGGCGCTGGACGAGGCCAGGATTGCACTTGCGCTGGCCCCACCGGAGGAGAGGAACTCCATCCAGTCCTTTATCAACGAGATCCAGGCATCCTCCCCATAAGCCTGTGCCCAACTACCTGCTCATCTTTGTCGCCGCTCTAGTTGTTACCATAGTTGCGACGCCGCTCGCGCGGCGCGCCGCCTTGGGAATGAATATAATAGACCAACCTGAGTCAAGGAAGCTACACAGAGCGCCGGTCCCCCTCCTGGGCGGCGTAGCCATATACGCCGCTTTCATCGCCGCCATCTTGGTTTTCGGTGAGGCGCTTAATCTGCCGCAGCTATTTGGAATATTAATTGGAGCAACCGCGGTCAGCGCCCTGGGCGTCTGGGATGACCGCCGAAAGATACGCCCACTGGTAAAGCTGGGAGGCCAGGCAGCGGCGGCCCTATTCGTTGTAGCGACGGGCACCCAGGTAGCCCTCTTCGACAATCCGGCGGACTACGCCATCTCGGTTTTTTGGATCGTCATAATCACCAATGCGCTCAACCTGCTGGACAATATGGATGGCCTCTCGGGGGGCGTGGCGGCAGTGGCATCCGGGTTCTTCTTGCTGTTAGCCCTGCTCCAGGGCCAGTACCTGGTGGCCACGTTATCCGCAGCTCTGTTGGGAGCGTGCCTTGGCTTCCTGTGGTACAATTTCAACCCTGCCAGCATATTCATGGGCGATGCCGGCAGCCTTTTTCTTGGGTTCGTCCTGGCGGCGGTGGGTATCCGGTTGCGTTTCCCTGGCCAGCTCACTGCCATAAGCTGGATGATACCGGTCTTCGTCCTGGGTGTGCCTTTGTTTGATACGCTGCTCGTAGTAGTCTCCCGACTGCGTCGCGGGCTGAATCCCCTGACGACACCGGGCCGGGACCACCTCTCCCACCGTCTTGTAGCCATTGGCCTAAGCCAGCGGCGTGCTGTGGTCACTATATACTTGATGTGCGTTGTCCTGGGCGTATTGGGCGGCGTATTAGTCTATTCCAAACTGGAGATAGCCTACGCCATTGCCGGAATTGCCTCCCTGGCGGCGCTGTCCGCCCTGGTAGCTCTGGAGCGGGTCAATTACGGGGGACTGGCCTCGGCCTCTACACCGTGAGCTATGAGAACCTACGATGTATTAATTGTGGGCGCCGGACCCGCAGGGTCCACTGCCGCCCGCCTTCTAGCTGGCCAGGGGTTTGACGTCCTCATTCTGGACAAGAGCGATTTCCCGCGGCACAAACCCTGCGGGGGCGCCCTAAGCCCTAAAGCTTATAGCCAGTTGGACTTCGATATCTCGGACACGGTCAAGTCCCGGGTTCGCCGCACTCAAATAAAAGGCCAAGGGAAGAGGGCTTTCGCCCTCGAATTCAAGGATGCGGAGATATGGATAACCTCCCGTGATGAACTAGACCTGCGGCTTCTGGAGCGCGCCCTTCAGGCCGGGGCATCGTTTAAGCAGGGCGAGGCAGCCGTAACTGTTCTCGACGATGGTCGCGCCGTACAGACACCCTATGGGGAGTACCGCTGCCGTGTTCTGGTGGGCGCCGACGGCTGCGACAGTGTGGTGGCCAGGGCCTTGGGCCTGGACGAGCCAAGGCCGCGCCGCCTCAGGGCTCTCCACTTTGAGGCGCCAATGCGCGGCGAGCCGAAAGATGAGGCGGTATTAGACTTCGATTGCCCCGGCGGTTACGCCTGGTTATTTCCGAAGGGCGACCGTTTCAACGCTGGCATATGTACCAGAGAGCCAGGCTGGAGCCTGCGACCCCGCCTGGAGGCATTCCTTCGGCGCGAAGGTCTAGTCCTCGAAAAAGGGATAGACCTCCGTTCTCGGCCAATCCCTATAGGCGGGGGCTCGCGGCCGCTGCACCGGGCAAATGTCTTGCTGGTGGGTGACGCTGCCGGGCTGGCTGACCCCTTGCTGGGGGAAGGCATCGCCTATGCGATAATGAGCGCCCGGCTGGCAGCCCAGGCAATTGCTGCATTCCTCAAGGGAGAGACGCCGGACCTGGCCGGATATTCGGACCGCATCCGCCGCACGCTTCAAAGGGACCTCTGGGGCTTATCTATCGGGGCGGCTCTCTTTTACCGTTTTACGGCTCTCTCTCTCACCCTGCTTCGGAACAGCCCCAGCATGCGACGCCTTGCCATCAACATCCTAAGTGGCCAGAAGAGCATCTCCGGAATCTGGACGAATCCGCCGGTTACTCCTTCGTCCACGAAAGGCGCGCCGTAGCCCCGTACGTGTTCTGGTAGTACTCCATACGAACGAAATGGACCCCCGAACCAAGCGGCAAGAATGAGATAAACTCCGTGGGTCCCTGGTCACGCCACTCATTTAGACCCTGGATTTCGTCTACCCAGAGCCGCACACCATCGTCTGCCGTGGCCTTGAAGGTATAGTTGCCGGCTTCAAGGAAGAGGATGCCGGTCCAGCGGACCGAGAAGCCGTCGTAGGGAACACCGGCTACCGGCGGGCCTTGCCAATCGAAGTTGATTTCGGCATCGTTCTGTATCACCGCAGGGATGCCACTAAGGTACTTGTTGGTGTAGTACTCTGCACGCCAGTTGGCGAATTGCGAGCCGTTGTGCCACCAGAGTCGGGCACTGGCCGACCCTTCCAGATCGTAGTATTCCATACGGATAAGATGGAAACCTTCGCTCAAAGGAAGGCTGGAATGGAACTGGGTGGCGCCCTGGTCACGCCATTCGTCCAACACCCTGGCTCCGTCTACATAGAGCCGTACGCCATCATCAGTTGAAGCAAAAAAGTCGTAGTTGCCGCCCTTCAAGAAAAGGCTCGCTGTCCACCGCACTGAGAAGTTGTCGTTCGGGATAGACACGTCAGGGGACCCTTCAACCCAATCGAAGTCTATTTTATCGTCCGTACGGACCATCCTCGGGTCGCCGGCCAGCTCCTTATTATCGAAGTATTCGCCCATCCATCGGCCCCATTCCCCTTGCTGGGGGTAGGCCGAGGTATTCACAATTCCCAGACGGGCCGCCGCCCTGGCGGAACGGTCGTAGTATTCCATCTTGACCGTATGGTTGCCGGCCGTTAAGGACGGTACCGGCACCATGTACTGCCTGGCGGCCCCATCCCTCCATTCGTCAATAAACTTCTGGTCATCTATCCAGAGCCGTACGCCGTCGTCCGTATAGGTGAAGAAGTTATAGTTTCCGGCGGCATAGCTTTGAGTGCGAGTCCAGCGCGCCGAGAAGCCGTCCGATGGGACAGTATTATCAGGCGACCCATCTCCCCAATCGAAATCTATCTGGCGGTCGCTTCTGACGAGGACAGGAGACCCGCTCAGGTCCGGATTGTTAAAGTACTGGCCGGTCCAATACGGCAGAGGTGTAGGGGTAGGCGTAGGGCTGGGCGTGGGGGTGGGAGTAGGCGTCGGGTCTTTAGAAAGCCACGGCAAATAGCTGAGTATGGGGGTAGGAGTTGGGGTAGGTGTACCGTTCTGGGCGACAAACGTACTGGTTTCCCCACTTTGTTGCGCCCAACCGGCGCCGGCCGTTACGAAGATACCTAGAAGAGCTAAAAAGGTCACGGGCCAGAGTGTCCATTTCATGATACTACTTTCTTCCTGTTCTTATTGATATTAATAAACCTAACCAGTGGAAAAGGTTTCAGACAATACCCAAACGCTCCAGGGTTGCAGGGGTTGGGATACCTTCCTTGTCCCAGCCATGGTGGGCGTAGTATTCGTCGAGCATCCTCGCGAACTTTTCCCGGTCAATGTGCGCCCCTTTTTCGAGCGGTAGGTCCACCGCCTCGTCGAAGTAACGGTCCGGCAGGGTATCGTCTTGCCGGGTAACGCCCAGGCGGCTGAGATAGCGCCTCTCTGTGGTGTAGATTCGTTCCCCGACCTCCAGCACCTCTTGGGGTGAGAGGTCCAGGCCGCAGGTCAGCTTTATCGCCTCTGCGAATTCCTCGAACTTAGGGGCATGGGGGCTGTTGAAAACGGTCTGAAACTTGCAGATGCCGATGGCGTCAGTGACGGCGAATAGCAACTCCTGCCACCAGATCATGCGGGCCTTTCCGTCATAGGACGTGGCATCGGAGGAGACGTGCCCGCCGTAGAGTTGTTCAAGGAATTCCTCCGGCAGCTTGAATAGGTCTATCGCCGGGCGGCTTCGTAGGTGGTCCGCTCCTCGGGTAGACACGGCTATGCCCAGGGCGAAGCTCTTGATGGCCCGCTCATCGGTGGCCAGCACCGGCATGCCCTTGACCCTCATGAGGTACCTGTCCGCCTCAGCACCCAGACGCCTTCCGGCCAATGCACCATCTGCCAGAATATCGCCAAAACCCTTGCAGTGGGCGATATCCTGCACCAGGGAGATTATCCCTTCCGGCTGTCCCCACTCCAGGGAGTAGCCCAGGTCCTCGCTGGTCAGGATGCCTCTTTGGAAAAGCTCCATAGCCCAGCCGATGTAGGTGCCGGTGGAGACTACATCGAGGCCCAAAGTGTTGCACAAATCGCTGACGTAAACTACCGTGTCCATATCCAGGTTGCCCACATTGGTCCCAAAGGCGCCCAGTCCGGCCAGCTCAGGCCCCTCGCCCCGAGTGCCGGCATAGCGTCCCGTCTCGATATAGTGGCGTTCCCGGCAATGGACGATGCAGCTATAACAGGCGGCCATGCCCTTTTTGAAAGGCGTCAAATTCTCCGGATGCAGCTTCTCGCGGTAATCATCGCCGATGGATTCCTGGTGGTTCTTAGCCGTAAACAATCCCACTCTGCTGGCGTTGACGTAGATAACCGGAGTGCCGTAGTGGCCCAATCCCTTGACCCATTTTAGCTCCGCCAACTTATTGGTCTCACGGCGGAAGAATTCAATCAAGCCATCCGGGTCGGCCACCTGGAGGTCCTTGGTACCCCGAACGGCGATGGCCTTAAGTTTTTTGGATCCCATTACGGCGCCCATACCCGTGCGGCCGGCTGCATCTTTCGGACCCGTGAGTATGTTGGCGAACCGGACCCGGTTTTCGCCCGCCACTCCGATTATGGCCGCTTTCAGGAATTCATTGCGCTCACGGGTCTTGAGGGCATTTAGGGTCTCCATTGTGCCCCGACCCCAGAGCGACTGGGCCGGACGTAATTGTACCTTGTCATTGGTGACCCAGAGATAGACCGGTTCTGCGCTCTGGCCGGTGATAACCAGATGGGAGAAACCAGCAAAAGAAAGCTCCGGCCCGAACTCGCCACCCATTGAGGAGTCGCCCAGCAGCCCCGACTCTGGGGACCGGGAGCTTATCTGTGTACGGGCGGTGCCGAACCCGGGGGCGCCGGTGAGCAACCCAACCCCCACGATAAGGGGATTATCGGGGCCAAGGGGGTCGGTCTCCGGGGTGACCATCTTATTGAGGAGGTAGGCGTTGACCCCTCTTCCTCCCAGGTACTTGACCCGGAGGTCTGCAGGTACTTCTCTTATGTCAACCTTACCGCTGCTCAGGTCAATATAGGCTATCTTACGGTTGAGCATTTAGCGTTCCTAATCCAAAAGCCCCATGGCCCTGGCCCTGGCCAGATGGTGGTCCCAAACCTTAATTATGGACTTGTCCTGCCAGGTCTGCACAGCAATGCGTTTGGCTTCCTCTGGGTCTATGGACCTGGGCGTCCCCAACAGGTAAGCATCGAACAGCTTCCTGGCGTTTTCCTCGAAGTGAATCGAAGCAGCCAATACCGCCTCGACGCTCCCGGCAACCACCACGGACCCATGCCCACGGAGGAGCACCGCGGGGCCTTTCCCCAGCGCCTGGGCCACCGCGTCGCCCTGCTCGTCCTTCTGGATGAGAGCGGCGTTATCATAGACCGGGACCAGGGGCGCAAAGATGGAGGCCGGAGTGTATACGGGCACAAAGGGCCGTCCGGAGATGCTTATGATGGTCGCGTAATGGGAGTGCAGATGGGCCACAGCCTGAATATCCGGACGGGCGCGATACATTGCTGTGTGGAGGGCGGTCTCTGAGGGCGGCTCGTTCACG
>JAUYDP010000185.1 GCA_030691805.1 Dehalococcoidia bacterium
CGAGATCAAAATCACTCCGGCCACCACGAGGCCGGCCGCCATGGTTACCCGGAGGGTGACCCGTTCCATCCCCCGGAGGAAGACGTAAACCAGCAGGATGGTCAGGAGAGGGGTTATGTTGGTGATTGGGGTTACGATCACTATGTCGAATGCCTAAAAACTTAAAGTACCGGCCAATGGGGAAGTTCAGGATGCCTGCTGTGGCAAACCAGGCGGCGGCGGCCAGGGGTATGGCAAGGAGGGCCTGTAGGTCAAACACCAGGGTGACAAGGAGCAGCAGGACCAGGCTGGCAACCAAGGAGACCAGCACACCGCCCGTTGCCCGGACGTATTCCAGGCCCACACGCCCAAATACATTTCCAGCGGCGAAGGCGCAGGCTGCAACCAGGGCGAACACAACACCTAACATGGAGCTCCTTTTTTACAAAAGCAAATTGTCACACACGCAAAGCCGCCATGGGCGGACACGAGGTCCGCCCCTACATCGAGTCATTAACCGGTCTGTCCAGACGAATAGGCAAACCTTTATGGTATGTTGGCATTCTAGTAGAATATCGGTAATGATACAAGGCGATCAAATGACTCCGATTAGGCGCCAATACCTTCAGGTTAAAAAGAGGTATCCTCAGGCCATCGTCCTTTTTCGCCTGGGGGACTTCTACGAGACCTTCGACGACGACGCCAAGCTGGTGGCCAAAGAGCTGGAGATTGTGCTTACCTCGCGGGAGATGGGCAAGGGCCAGAGGATTCCCCTGGCGGGCATTCCCTACCATTCCCTGGAGAGCTATCTGGCGCGCCTGGTGGGTCGGGGTTATAAAGTGGCTATCTGCGAGCAGATGGCGGAAGCCGGCCAGGTCAAGGGACTGATCCCCAGAGAGGTGGTGCGGGTCATCACCCCCGGTACGGTGGTGGAGACCGGCCTGCTTTCCCCCAAGGAGAACAACTACCTGGCATCGGCAATAGAGGACAAGGGTGCATGCGGCCTGGCCTACGTGGATGTTACTACCGGCGAGTTCTCGACCACCCAGTTTACTTTGGAGGCGCTTCTTCCTGAAATAGAGAGGTTGCATCCAGCAGAGCTTTTGGTCCCCAGTGGAACGACCCTTTCGTCGGGGGCCGGAGCTCATATTACCACCCTGGAGCAATGGAGCTTCGATCTGGACCAGGCCACGGAAACCTTACTGAAGCAGTTCGGCGTTAGCTCATTGGAGGGCTACGGTTGTTCCCGTCTGCCCCTGGCCGTCAGGGCGGCGGGGGCTATCCTGCACTACCTGGGACAGACCCAAAAGGCTGCCCTTCGCCAGATCACCAGCTTGACCACCTATTCTGTGGATTCATTTATGATTCTGGACCCCTTCACGCGGAGCAACCTGGACCTTTTAAGCCATTCCCGCTCAGGACGCCCTGCTGGCTCACTCCTCTCCATATTGGACCGGACCCGGACGCCCATGGGCGGCCGGCTGCTCCGGAAATGGATAAGCCAGCCCCTGTTGGACAGGGATGCCCTGATTGGCCGTCAGGATTCCATCGTGTTCTACCACCAACGGCCATCTGTCCGGTCAGAAATGCTGGCTCTTCTGGGCCTTATTCCGGACCTGGAGAGGCTTTCTGGACGTATCTCCACCGGGGTGGCCGGTCCCAGGGAGGTGGTCTCTTTGGGACGCGGGCTGGAGACGGCGGGCCAGGTGCGGGACCTCCAGGCGGACAAGGACAACACCGGCCAGTTTACGGCTCTGCCTTCCGTTGACCCCTGTCCAGACCTCACGAAGCTGGTCAGGGAGGCTCTAGTTGACTTGCCTCCGATAAACCTGAGCGAGGGCGGGGTGATTAGGGAGGGCTTCTCCCCGGAGCTTGACCAGTTCAAGACCTCAGTGCGGGAGGCCCGCCAGTATATCGCTGGGCTGGAGCGCCGGGAGAGGGAACGCACCGGCATAAAGACGCTGAAAGTGGGCTATAACAGGGTCTTCGGTTATTATATAGAGGTCAGCAAGCCCAACATGGCCCAGGTCAGCGCCGATTATATCCGCAAACAGACTTTAACGGGGGCGGAGCGGTTTATTACTCCGGAGTTAAAGGAGTACGAGAGCCTTATCCTCAACGCGCAGGAGCGGATGGTAGAGCTGGAGACGACCCTCTTCCGGCAGGTCTGCCAGACCATCGCATCCCGTGCCGAAAGCCTGCTGGCTACGGCGGCCGCGATAGCTCAGAAAGATGTCTTCGCATCCCTGGCAGAGGTGGCGGCCACTTACGGCTACGTCAGGCCGGAGTTGTCCGAGGAGGAGGGGATCACCATACTGGGAGGACGGCACCCGGTGGTGGAGCGACACCTGCCGCCAGGCGAGGTCTTCGTTCCCAACGATGCTAATCTCTCCAGTGATGGCTGCCAGATCATCATACTGACTGGTCCCAACATGGCGGGTAAGTCCACGTACCTGCGGCAGGTGGCCCTTATCGTGCTGATGGCCCAGACCGGCAGCTTTGTGCCGGCCCAGTCCGTGCGGATGGGCCTGGTGGACCGCATTTTCAGCCGGGTGGGCGCCCAGGACGACCTGGCCTTCGGGCAGTCCACCTTCATGGTGGAGATGACTGAGACGGCTAATATCTTGAACCACGCCACGAGGCGCTCACTTATCATCCTGGATGAGATAGGCCGGGGCACCAGCACCTATGATGGCATGGCTATCGCCCGGGCGGTCATCGAGCACCTGCACAACCATCCCCGGCTGGGGACCAAGACCCTCTTTGCCACCCACTACCACGAGTTGGTGGAGATGGCCAGGGTCCTGCCGCGGGTGCGCAACTTCAGCGTGGCCGTCACCGAAGAGGGCGGCAGGGTGGTGTTCTTGCACCGGATCGTCCCCGGCGGAGTAGATAAAAGCTACGGAATCCACGTGGCCCAACTGGCGGGACTTCCCCGGGCGGTAACCCAGCGTGCCCAGGAGATACTGGTTGAACTGGAAAACGGCCATGCCTCCCTTGGTGTCGGCCCGGCAACCCCGGCAAAAACTCCACCGCCTGTGCAACTCTCCCTCTTCCCGGGGAAGTCTGCCCTGGCCCAGGAGGTGGCGGCCCTGGACGTGGATGCTCTGACTCCCCTGGATGCTATCACCAAGCTCTACGAGCTAAAGAAGCGGGCGGCCGGGGAATAGAACAGCCCACGGGCCCGGTCCGCAGGCTTCGCAGATCCGCCAGTCCACAGATTACGCAGATGATTTAGCGGTGGTGTACCGTACGGGCGTGATCGGGCCCCGCTCTGTATCACTTATGGACAATTCGAATGACGCATGGTAGTGTAACTGTCGGAAGGTAACTGCATCTTGATTTAGTTGCCGATGTGGAAAGGAGGACCAGAATGAGCGAGCAGGACAACATCCGGGTGGTTGAGGGACTAATTGCGGCGATTGGGAAGGGGCAGATACCGGCGGCGCTAGAGCTGCTATCGCCTGATGTGGACTCACAATCGCCGGCGACCCGGATAGAAATACCGGGAATCCCCTGGGCGAAGCCGCGGCGGGGCCGCGCCGAAGTGGCAGCCTTCTTCCAGGAGTTGGCGGCCGCCGTAGAACCCGCAGCCATGGAGGCGCTGGTGATCACGGCCCAGGGTGACCGGGTGGTCGTTGAGGGGAGGAACCGGGGCACGCTGCGGTCCACCGGGCGCTCCTACGAGCACGACTGGGTCATGGTGTTTACGGTGCGTGATGGCCAGATTGTCCGGCACCGGCATTACTACGACACGTATGAGATCGCTCAGCTTATGCAAGGAGGGTAACGGATGGAACAAACGAATAACGGATGTTTGGCCTTTCACATTCGTTATCCGTTTTAGCCTGCCTTAGGCAATGAACCCTTGTGAGTTGGCTTTCCGTAAGACCAACGCCTCATCCGTTGGGGATTACCACTCATATCCGCCAGCCCCCCTTTTCTGGGCTGGTGGCAACTGTAGGGGGATCACGGACCACTCCGGGAAGGTCCGGGTTTGGAAAGGCTTCACGTCCCTTACACTCGCAATTCCTCGTCTGGTCCTTTAATCCCGCCGATACGCATGGTGACATTAACGTCTTCCAAAGTGCACTTACCGCCGGAGCAGCGGCCCCTTCCCTTGACGGTGTCGATCACGTATCCAATGTACTCAGCCTTGCTGATGCCCTCCACGCCTGTGCCGGAGTAACACGTAATTTCGTTCTTGTAGCATTTTACGTCTGCTTTCGAAAAGGACTTGTTTATGATAACGGCTCTATTCAAGGTCGTCTCCCCTCCGCTGCGCTAAACTGATAACCAGCCTTTCTGTTGGCCCCCTGAAATTCTGACACGCGTTGGCAACGTTAATGGTTAAGTTCGAGTCAAGAAGTGTTTACTGTGCTAAATGGCTGATGGCTGACAACTGATGGCTGACAGCTTGTGCTATCATTCGTAGATGGACCATTATTCCCCATCTGCGCCGTCCGGCGGTGGGGACCGAGGGGAGGTATGATATGACACCAGCAGAGACGGAGCCCGGGGTGATTATCGTGAAGCCTCCTGATGAGACGATATCGCGCCAGCGCCTGCCTTTCTTCGTCGGTATCTCTGAGGCCACTGCCGGGGCGAAAGGGATCTCCATGAACCTGATCGTCATTCCGCCGGGGGGCGCTGCTGAGCCTCACCTTCATCGAGGCTACGAGACGGCTATCTACCTCCTCAAAGGGCGGGTGGAGACCCGATACGGCCCGGGGCTTCGTCAGAGCAGGATAACCGAAGAGGGGGACTTCGTCTTCATCGCTGCCAA
>JAUYDP010000128.1 GCA_030691805.1 Dehalococcoidia bacterium
TATCCGGGACGAGCCGGACGCTCCGCTCCAGGGTCTGCGCCAGGTCGCAATGCTTTACGTCTTCGTAATCCGTAAGCTTTCCCAGACCGGTCATGGCGGCTCCTCCACTTCTCAACTGGAAACGTATTGCTAAGCCTCAATAACAACTGTCTGCCGGTCGGATGGCGCTGCGCCCTACAGCAAGCCGGCAGGCTATAGAGCGAACTTAGGTTTGGCGGCATGCCGGGTCATCTTCTTGTAGCCCAGAGCGTCCTCAGCGATGAGGATGCGCTGGATATTGGCTGAGCCCTCGCCGGTGTGCATGACCTTGGCGGCCATCAAGAGGCGCTGGATGGGGTACTCCTTGGCGAAGGCGTAGCCTCCGAATATCTCCATGGCTCGCTCGGTGACCCGGACTCCTACTTCTGTGGCGAAGTACTTGCCCTGGGAGGCCTCGCGGGAGAAGGTCTGCCCCTGGTCCGCCAGGTTAGCCGTCCGGTAGACCATCAGGCGGGCTGCTTCTGTCTCAACGACCATATCGGCGATGAGATGCTGGACCATCTGGAAGCGACCGATCTGCTGCCCGAAGGCCATGCGCTCGTTGGCGTACTGGATGGCCTTATCCAGGGCCGACTGGGCGATGCCTACGGCCCGGGCCGGGACGGTGATGCGCCCGTAGTCCAGGGCGTTCATGGCCACCTTGAAGCCTTCGCCCTCCTGGGCGATCCGCCAGGATGCTGGGACCCGGCAGTTGTCGAAGATAAGCTCCGCGGAGGGCACGCAGTTGCTGCCGATGTTGGAGGGTATTTTGGCGCCGGCAAACCCCTTCAGGTCCTTCGTCTCTACGGCGAAGGCGCTGGCCCCCTTCGTCCCCAGCTCGGGCTGAGTCTTCACGATGAGCAGGATGAGGTCAGCTACGTTGCCATAGGTTGACCACATCTTGGTGCCATTGACAATGTAATCGTCTCCGACTCGAACGGCCCTGGTCTTAATTGCCGCCGCGTCTGAGCCGCAGTCCGGCTCTGTCAGGGAGAAGCAGCCCACGAATTCGCCCCGCAGTAACTTTGGCACATGCCTCTGGCGCTGCTCATCGCTGCCCCAATTGTAGATTCCCTTAGGCACCACCATAGACTGTATATTGAAGGAGAGGCCCGCCTCCAGGCAGAGGCGGGTTATCTCCTCTATGATCAGGACCTGGGCTAGAAGGCCCATGGCGTTCCCTCCGATATCCTCGGGAAAGCCACAGCCGTAGAGACCCTGGGCACCCATCTTCTCGATGATCTCCCGGTGGAATACCCCTTCATCTTCCCATTCCTCCACGTGAGGCACCAGTTCCTTCATGGCGAAGTCGTGAGCCAGGCTCCTTACCGCCTTCTGCTCCTCGGTCAACTGAAAGTCCATCAGCCCCTCCCTGAGTATCTACAAGATTGCCTTGGTACGTGGCGTGCTATGCCACTTGTCTCAAAAAAGCCTACATTGAAGTCAGGGGGCCTGAGACGGGCCACCGGCCCCGTCTCTACATGATGCTGTAGCCTTTGATAAGACAATCGGTATTATATCAGCTAGGCGTTAGCCGGGCCAGGAGGAGACGGTTTTACCAATCTTCAGAATCTGTGCAATCTGCGGATCGGTTTTAGGAATGCGTAGAGTCGAGGATTCGGGGGAGTCGTAGAGGTGAACGCCCCCGTCCGCCCGCTGGCGTGCTTACCGGCGGTACTACGACTCACGGGCCGGCGGCATCGGGACAGGGGGAGCGGAACGCGACCCCTGTTTGCCGGACCGGCGCTGTAGGGGCGGGTTTCAAACCCGCCCCTACAGCGTGCACTACCCCTGTGGAGGGTGCAATGCAATACACCGTAGGAGTTCGAAAATCGCCTGAAGGCTTCTACCTGGCCAGTTGTCCCCAGATTCCCGAGGCCCATGCGCAGGGTGAAACCTATGAGGCATGCCTGGCCAATATACAGCAGGTGCTACAGCTTTGCCTTGAGTTTCGCAAAGAGCGGGGCGAAGAGATCCCTGATGAGGCAGGCGCAAATCAGGTTAGCGTAGTCGTGTGACCACGCTATCTCCCCATATGCCGGTTGCTGTTTGGGATAGCCAATTAACAGACGGACCCCGAGGCAGGAACGGGCGCTGATCGAGAACGCCAGCCCGGATGGTTTCTAGAAGAAGGTTTCGGCAAGCCCGAAACAGGAATTTGGGGCGGGCCTTCACCAGACGCCTCTACCTTTCTGTAAGGCCGCGCCTCTATAAGGCCGCCCTCGACAACCACGCCCCTCTTACGCTATACTACAGTTCGCCACCCCTTTGAATTGGCATAAACCGCGACTTTCAGGAGGTATTATGGACGCAAAACGAACAGAGCTTCTGGGCTATTTGAATGAGGCCAGGCAGGAGCTCAGCTCCTTGTCGAGGTCCCTTTCCCCAAAGGACCTGACTCTTACACCGGAGGTTGGAGGCTGGACGGTTAAAGATATCCTCTCCCACGTTGCCAACTCCGAGGCCGGACTGGTGGGCACGGCTGCGAGGATCGCCGCCGGGGAAGCCCACGCCAAGCCGGGATTCGACCTTCACGCCTTCAACCAGCGGGAGGTTGAGAAGCGAAGGGAGCGCAGCATAGAAGAACTGCTGGCCGAGCTGGATGCCTCTCGAGCGACCATGGTTAAGACGCTGGAGGGGATGACCGACGAGCACCTGGAAGCCAAAGGTTTCATGCGCTCCGGACTGCCTATCGACGTCATGGCCGTCTTCCGGCGCATCGGCGACCACGAGCGCACCCACAGTCAGGAGATACGGACGGCCACCGGGAAGTAGTCAGGGGCTGGACATCTCGTAATAAATAATCCCCTTCTCCGTGAACCGGCGCACCTGGGCCTCCATCCGGAAGAGCTCCAGGTGGGCGATGGTCTCCATCACGGCGAATCTCTTGACCAGCGGGTCCAGGCGTGTCCAGCGGTCACCGACGTTCCAGGGCAACTCCTGGGCGATCTGATAGGCCGGCTTGGGGCCTCCGGCGATCAGGCCCAGGATCTGGCGCTTTCGGTCGTCGTGATGGCGGATAATGGCCTCTATCCGGCCTTCTACGTTTTGGAAGACCTCCTCATGGGCGGGCAAGACCAGGTCCACCGGCAGCCGCTTGAGCTGTTGAAGGGCGTTCACGTAGTCTCCCAGGGGGTTGCTGCCGGACTGGAGGTGATAGCTGACATTGGGTGTGATGGAGGGAAGGATATGGTCGCCGGAAAAGAGAAGTCTCTTGGAAGGCTCATAGAGGCACAGGTGTCCGGGGGAATGTCCGGGGGTCCAGATCACTTCGAGTTGAAATTCGCCGATGTTGATGGTCTCCCCGCCGTACAAGACCTCGTCCGGCCAGGCTACCGTCACGAACTCCAGGGCCGGCAGGGAGGCCCTCTGTAGCGGATCGGCGGTCTCCTCCGGAACGCCGTGGCTGCGCAGAAATCGCCCTATCTTGGCCTCTAGTTCTGAGAAATGGATATAGCGAGACTCGATTAGGGCCTTCTCCCAGAGGTGGAAAGCGAAACGGGTGGGCGCGTTCTGCTTGATCCTACCGGCCAGCCCGTAGTGGTCCGGATGCACGTGGGTAATCAGAATCATGGAGATATCCCTGAACCAGAGTCCCAGCGCCCGCAACTGCCCTTCCAACTCCAGGAAGGCCTCGTCGGTGTTCCAGCCGGTGTCAACCAGCAGGCACCCCTTGTCTCCCTGAATTAGGTACGAATTCAAGTGGCCCAGGGGGTTATCGGGTATGGGTATCTTGAATTGGTGAACGCCCGGAACTATCTCCATTTTGTCTCCAATGCCAGAACCGTCTATAATAAGACCGTATCACGGCGGCGGCGTCCGAGTCAACGCAGGGCGGCCCGCCTTCATTATATATGAAGTGTCTAAAAGATGGACTTTTTCTTACACCCATGGGGCGGCCTAGTGCGTTGCACAGGTGCGAAAATGGCGAGTGAAAAGCCTTGACATCCTACTTTCTATATGATATATAATTAGCATCATCACAGCATAGGGGGAAGCGGTGAGAATCAAATCCACTGGATTAGGCAAGACAGAGCTGATCGGCCATATCGAGAATATCAAGCGCGTAGACGACTATCTGGTTATCTCCATGCGTACGGCGGAGCCGGTGCGCTGGCACGTGCGGATAGCCCTGACCCCCAAGGACATTCGCCAGATGATCAGGGCCGGTCTTAGCGGCTCCAATGTCGTCTACGTGCTCTCCAAGCTCTTCGACAAGAGAGAGGCTGCTCCTTTGAAAGAGTATTAGGCTAGACTAGACAGGCCGCCGATATGGATAAACTGGTACTACTCCAGAAATACACCTCCAAGCGTGACCTGGTGGTCCAGGCGTTGCGGGAGATGATCCTATCCGGCCAATTAGTGCCGGGACAGCGCCTGCGGCAGGAACAGCTCTCCCGCATGCTGGGGGTCAGCGCCACGCCCATCCGGGAGGCCATAAGACTGCTGGAAGCCGACGGCTTGGTCCACGGGGAGACCCATTGCGGCGTTAGCGTGGTGGAGATCAGCGCAGATGAGTTTCAGGACATTTCGCGCATTCGCGCCATGCTCGAGGGCCTGGCGACCCGGCAGGCTGTAGACCGGTGCGACCCCCAGGCCTACGCCACCTCATTGGAGCGGCTGGAAGACCTGCAATGCCAGATGGAGAAGTGCGTGGAGTCCCGGTCTTTGGAGCCGGTGGCCAACCTCAATCGTGAGTTCCACCTCAGTCTATACGACCTGTCGTTTTCGCCCTATCTGATAGACATGATCCGCCGTCTCTGGATGCACCTGCCGGGCTATATGATTTGGGAGAACCCAGACCTGGCAGCGACGAGCATTGAGCAACACAAACCTATCCTTGGCGCCCTGCGGGCCAGGCACGCCGAGGCGGCGGCCCACGCCATGCAGGTGCACATAGAGCTCTCGGCGGTAGCCTTTCTCCAAAACCTCCGCGAGCGGGAGGCCGCCGCACCCAGAAGCGCTTCCGGCCGCCGGGCAGCGTCGAAGTCCAGAGCCAAAAAACGGGCTTGATAGTCCCGCTACCCCAAGACCCGTTGAGGGACCTTCCTACCTTCACCCGATACACCGTTCTTTGCCAACCCGTATACCCACCCGTAGGGGGCGACCTCGTGTCGCTCCAGCCCTGTTGCACCCCAAACCCCGTCCTTTGCCGACCCGTATGCTAACCCGTAGGGGGCGACCTGGTGCCGCTCCAGCCCCGCTGCACCCGAAACCCCATCCTTTGCCAACCCATATGCTAACCCGTGGGGGGCGACCTGGTGTCGCTCCAGCCCTGTTGCACCCGAACCCCCATCCTACGCCAAC
>JAUYDP010000129.1 GCA_030691805.1 Dehalococcoidia bacterium
AGGGGCCTTAGCTCAACTGCGGACAGTACGATCCCTGCCAGCCCCTGCGGCCACTCGGCGGCCGTTTTGAGCACTAATGAAGCTGCCAGGCTTTCTCCCAGGAAGTAGACGGGCAGGCCGGGGTGCTCCCTTATCAGGAACTCCTTTATCTGGCCCATATCGGTGAGAAAGCGGTCCATGCGGCTAAAGTCGCCTCTTGGCCCGTCCGAAAGGCCGTGTCCTCGGAGGTCGAAGAGGTAAACAGCAGTGCCAGAAGGCTGGAGGTGGTCTCCTATAACCCGGAAGTGTCCGCCGTAAGCCCCCATGCCATGGAAACAGGCCAGCGCCTCCTTCGGCTCCGGCGGGAGGAGGGCTCTATAGAAGAGCCGGGCGCCATCGTCCATGTCGGCATAGCCGTCATCCGGGCCAAGCGCTATGCCCAGGCTGGCCGGGTCAGGCCTGTAGAGACGCCCGGTCCGGGCGTCTTCAAGTTCGCGTCCCAAACTCAGGACGTCTTGAAGAGCGAAGAGTGTCCGGAAGACCCTAGCTGTGAAGGTCACGGCATCATGTTGCTTACCGGCTCGGGCTTGGCAGCCGGAAGAATGAAACCTGCCTTAGGTCCTCATCCCGCCAGGACCCGCTCCGCTACCTGTTGACCCAGGGCCCTGGCCGCTTCCAGGTCAGCGGCCCGAGGTGGCCCCTTGATCTCCACAGGCTCCAGCACTTCATAACCGGCGGATTCCAGGCGGGCCTTCAGATGGGCAGCGGCGCCCCCGCTCCAACCACTAGAGCCAAACACGGCGGCGAGCTTCCCGGGCGGGCGGAGCATACGCACCGTTTCCACTGCGGTATGGACCAGCGGATGCGCTCCACCTATAAATGTGGGTGAGCCTACCACCAGGGCCCTGGCGTCCACCAGGTCTGCCATGATATGGGACAAGTCCGCCACCGCCAGGTTGTACTCGACCACCTCAACTCCTTTGGACGAGACGGCGTCCACCAGGGCGGCTTTCAAAGCCTCGGTTGAGCCGTACATAGTAGCGTAGAGGACCACAATCTTAGGCTCCAGGGCGCCGCTGGCCCATCTACGCTGCGCTCCCAGAATATGTTCGGGGGTGCTATGGACAGGCCCATGGCTGGGGGCCACTAGCTTTACCGGCAGCTCGTCGAATTTGTCCAATGCCCGCAAGGCACGGCTGGCAAAGGGCATCATAATCGCGGCGTAGTACCGCTTAGCCTCGGGGATGGACAATCCCCCTATCTCCTCTGCGAAGAGCTTATCCGAGGCTATATGAGCACCCAGGAAATCGCAGGGGAAGAGGGCTTGCCCTTGGGGGCAGAAGGTGGTCATGGTCTCCGGCCAGTGGAGCCAGGGCGTATCCAGGAACTGGAGGGTCTTGCCGCCGAGGTCCAGGGTCTCTCCATCGGCGACGATCCGGCACCTCTCAGGCGGCACATCGTAAAAGACGGCGGCCATTTCCACGCCTCTTTTCGTTGCTACTAGCTTTGCCTTTGGCGCCGCCGCCATCACTTGTGGGATAGTCCCCCCGTGGTCCGGCTCGGCGTGGTTCATCACCAGGTAATCAATGGTGGAAGGGTCCACTACCGTTCCAATCTTCCCGATGAGCTGGTCCCCGAACTCGCGCGCTACGGTATCTATCAGCGCGGTCTTCTGGCCCCCCTTGATCAGATAGGAATTGTACGAGGTGCCGTAGGGAAGGCTGAAGAAGCAGTCAAAGATCCGGCGGTGCCAATCGGTGGCCCCCACCCAGAATATGCCGGGGGCCATTTCAACAACTTTGGACATGGGCGTTACCTCCTGGCAACTATTATCGCCAGATGCAGTCCCAAGTGCAAGGTTCAGTTCCTATGTTTCGTTCTTTACCGCGGAGAACGCGGAGAGCGCAGAGTATAACAATAATATCTGCGCGCCCTTCGAGTGCTCTGCCATGAAAATACCTGACCAGGCTGGGAGCGCCGGCGTCTCGCCGGCCCCTACGGACACGCCGGCTAGAAGCCAGCGCTCCCAAGGAGATCTTTCTCATTCTTGGTGGCGAGCAGAAAAGCCTATGGCCAACTGGAGTAGAATGCCGCCAGAAACAATGCGAAGAGCGTAGAGCATAAAAGAAAATCTCTGCGCTCTCTGCGTGCTCTGCGGTGAGAGACGCCGGTCTTACTTAAGACCCAGTTCCTTCTCCAGGTTGTCCACCATGGTTACATAATATTCACGCTTACTTCCCATCCGCTCCTGCTCTATCGTCTCGAACTGTTGCAGCATCTGGGTATGGACCACGAGCGGGACCACTTCATCAGCCATGGGATACAGGATATCATCCTCTTTGGGAATATGGTTCCGTAGGACATAAACGTAGTCGCGGGCGCCCCTGACGATTTGCGCGGCGGCCGTCTTGTCTCCAGCCTTGTATTTCTCCAGCCCTTGCGCCCATTTCTGGACCCCTTTTCGCCCTTCATCGTGCTCTTCCAGCATGACCCCCACGGGCCCGCCATGCTTGGGAATACCGGCTGCCTCGACCGCGTTGAAGAGGATGTCCTCCTCTTTACCGTGATGGGTGTAGTCGGCGAACTGCCGGACGAAATCCAGGCCCCGGTCGAAAACAGAAATATCCACCTCCTGGCCCTTCTCCAGGCGGTCGGCAGCCGTGGCGAGAACCTTGAGCATCCGCTCGATGACCCGATGGTCTTGCTTGAGTAGTTCAGTGGGACGTGCCATGTTACCTCCAGGCTTTTAGTAGTAAGCGATGGAGCCCGCCTGTATACAGATTGTATGGTATGCGGCCCCATCGCTTTCATTCTAACATTCAGGACCTTAAAGAATATGACTTATGTTCCTCTGGGGATGTCTGGAAACCTGCAACCCGACGCATTTTGTGGTATACTCCCAGAGGAGGCCGCTTGCGGGTAGCACTAGTACACGACTGGCTCAACCAAAGGGGGGGA
>JAUYDP010000301.1 GCA_030691805.1 Dehalococcoidia bacterium
TCTGCGTGCTCTGCGGTAAAAAAACAGCCTAATTTGGAGAACTCGTAGACCACTGAGCACTGACCACTGAGCACTGATTACTGATTACTGATTACTGATTACTGATTTTAGTTCTCTGTGTGCTCTGTGCTCTCTGTGGTAAGATTTTTGGCTGCCTCGAAGTTATCCCCCGGCTATACTACTCGGATTCCCATGTAAGGTCTCCGCACGAGCGCCAGCCCGCCTCTACCCTGGCTAGGAAACCTTTGGATGCCTCCCGCTCTCTGCCGATGGTAGTTACTGCCCCGTGGCCCGGGTAGACGGCGGTATCATCCGGCAGGACGAACAGCTTCTCCCTCAGTGTCTTCACGATCCGTACCAGGTCGTCTGGGGAATCGGTGCGTCCGGGCCCGCCGGGGAAGAGGGTATCGCCACCGAGGAGATCGGCTCCGATCAGGAGTCCCATACTGCCGGGGGTGTGTCCGGGTAAGTGGAGGACCCGTATCGTGTAATCCCCCAGGGGCATTGCCATGCCCTCGCTCAGCTCAACGTCCGGGGCTATGTTAATCATTGGCCGGTCCAGGGGATGGAAGGCTACGGGCGCCCCCAGGGCTGTCTTAACCTCGGCCAGCGCGCCGACATGGTCGGGGTGCCCGTGGGTGACAAGGATGTGGCGCACCTGGAACCCGCTGGCCTCGTTTAGAAGGCGCGGGGCCTCGTCTCCCGGATCCACCAGGGCCGCCTCCATAGTGTTCAGGCAGGCCACCAGGTAGCAGTTGGTCTCATAGGGTCCGATGGGCAGACGTCGGATCAGCAGTGGCATGGTGTTTTCTTGTCTCTAATCATACTGTCTCCTATAATGAGATAGCAAATGGGAGTGGATGGGTCCCGGTGGGTCTCGCGGTCTTCAAAACCGTTGCCCCGGCGTCACGCGTCGGGGGGTGGGTTCGACTCCCACGCACTCCCGCCACAAATAGTAGTCAGCGCCAGTCCGTCCTAGCCTCTTTCCACCGGCGCAGTACATCCCCATCCATGAGGCAGTGTCAATTAACAAGCACTTGTTTGGCAAAAGCAACACGCCAGCCCCTGCCACATGAATCAAGACTCCACTACGTTATCCGACCTCTGGTGCGTTGGCCATGGTAGCGGATGCCAGAAAGATACGGCAACGCAGCAGGGTTGACAGGCGCAAGCCAAGATTACAGAATACACTCGGCGCATTAAGTGAGGATAGATAACCAGACTATGGTAATTGAGCTATGAACCCCACCCGTGAGATCTTCTGGAACGTCGGCGCTCTTGGGCACTGGACGCCATATATTCTTATGGTCCTAATGCTAGCCGGTGTCGGCTACGGCATCTGGCGGCGCTGGAGCCTGTGGAGCCTGGGCAGGGGCGGGCCTGCTTTCGATCGGATCGGGGAGCGCCTGAAAGGTTTTTTGATATACGGCCCGGCCCACGGGCGTCTGCTGGTCCAGCTTTTCGGCGGCGTCATGCACCTGCTCATCTTCTGGGGATTCGTGGCGCTATTCATTGGCACCACCCTGGTGTTCATCCACGAAGACCTGCGCATCCACATCCTACAGGGTACCTTCTACCTGTATTTCTCCTTCTTTCTAGACCTGTTCGGCCTTGGGGCAATCGTGGGGATCCTGATGGCCGCCGGCCGGCGCTACCTGGTCCGGCCGGACAAGCTGGATAACCGGCTGGACAACGCCGTTACCCTCAGTCTGATATTCGTCGTCCTGGCCACCGGCTATCTGGTGGAGGCTTTCCGCATGGCCTCCACCGAGCTGGCGCAACACCCGGATTGGGCGCTCTGGTCGCCCGTCGGATACCAACTGGCTAATCTCTTCTACGGATGGATCCCCCAGGAGGCGTCCTTACGGATGTGGCATACCGTGTCCTGGTGGGTACATATGCTTGCCTCGTACGGCTTGCAGGTCTACGTTGGCTGGTTCTTCCTCTCTCACATCGTTTACTCCGGCCTGAGCATCTTCTTCCGCAACCTGGAGCCTCAGGGCGCCCTGGCTCCCATCACGGACTTTAAGGCCAAGGAGAGCCTGGGGGCCGGACGTATAATTGACCTTCCCTGGAAGGACCTGCTGGACCTGGACGCCTGCACCCGCTGCGGCCGGTGCCAGGAGGGCTGCCCGGCCTACGCCAGCGGTAAGCCATTGTCTCCCAAGAAGGTGGTCCAGGACCTGAAGGCCCACCTGACGGCCTACGGCCCCCGCTGGCTGGCCGAGCGGGCCTTCAGCGGCGAGGGCGTCCCTATTCTGGGGGGCGAGACCGTCTCTTACGACGAGCTCTGGGCGTGCACCACCTGCGGCAACTGTCATCAGCAGTGCCCCGTCTTCATCCAGCCCATGGGCAAGATACTGGAGATGCGGCGGCACATGGCCCTGGTGCAGGGAAAACTGGACGCCACCGCCCAGGGGGCGCTGCTGAGCATTCAGAAGCGGGCGCACCCCTGGGCCGGCGCTCAGGCTACCCGCCTGGACTGGGCGGATGGCCTGGAGTTGGGGGAGTTCTCCCAGGGGGCCGAGGCGGAATACCTCGTCTGGGCCGGCTGCACCAGCGCCCTGGTGGAGTTGAACGCCAAAGCGGCAGCGGCCACGGCCCGGCTCCTCAAGGCCGGTGGCGTAAACTTCGCCATCCTGGGAGACGAGGAGGCCTGCACCGGCGATCCGGCCCGGCGCATGGGCAACGAATACCTCTTCCAGCTTATGGCCCGCCGGAATATCAAGACCTTCCAGAAATACGACATTAAGAAGGTCATCACCCTCTGCCCCCATTGCTTCAACACCCTCAAGAACGAGTACCCCCAGTTCGGCGGGCGGTACCAGGTGTTCCATTACAGCCAGGTCCTATCCCAACTCCTCAACGATGGCCGGTTAAAGCCTAACGGCTCCTTCAACGGCCTCGCTACCTATCACGACGCCTGCTACCTGGGCCGCTACAATGGCCAATACAACCCTCCTCGAGAGGTCCTGAATAGCGTGCCCGGCCTGTCGTTAACCGAGATGCCCCTGTCCCGAGAGCGCAGCTTCTGCTGCGGAGCCGGGGGAGGCCGGGTTTGGATGGAGGAGAAGCTTGGCCGGCGCATCAACGAGATGCGGGTGCAGCAGGCTGCCGGGACCGGCGCCTCCTCCATCGCCACGGCCTGTCCCTTCTGTCTTCAGATGATGGATGCGGGCATAAAAGACCAGAAGATGGAAGGGCGCCTGCGGGCCATGGACCTGTCCCAGGTTCTGGAAGAGGGGCTGAGCAAGCCCGAATCGGGCCGCTAACCCGGGTCTCTAGCGCCCCATCGCCGGAATTGGTGCACCATCGAGAAGCTTCGTTGCGGTGAAAATACCGATCCCATGGGGGCCGCAGCCCCATGCCCCAGCGCTTTAGCCAAGGGT
>JAUYDP010000315.1 GCA_030691805.1 Dehalococcoidia bacterium
CCCCCCAGACGTAGGGGCGGACGTTCCCCGGCCAGAGGAGAAGGAATGATGGTCACGGGCTGCCCCCAAGACGTAGGGGCGGACGTTCCCCGGCCAGAGGAGAAGGAATGATGGTCACGGGCTGCCCCCAAGACGTAGGGGCGGACGTCCCTGTCCGCCAGGGGTGGGGCGGGGGGACGCCCCTTCTGGGCCGCCCCACCGATGAATTCGTTCAAGCCCCATCAGGGCGCCGGTTGGTTCCCCTACCGAGCCTGATGGAGGCCCGCCCTTGAGGACGGCAGTTGACGTACTAATGGTTGGCGTTGGCGGGCAAGGGACGGTCATGGCCTCGGATATCCTGGCCGAAGCCGCCCTGGCCGAGGGATTCGATGTCAAAAAGTCCGACGCCCTGGGCATGTCCCAGCGTGGCGGAAGCGTTGTCAGCCAAGTGCGTCTGGGAACAAAGATATTCAGTCCCATGGTGAAAAAGGGGGAAGCCGATATCCTCTTGGGGTTCGAGAAGCTGGAGGCCGCCCGTTGGGCAGGCCACTTGCGCTCGCACGGACTGGCTATCATCAACGACCAGGCCATCCCGCCGTTTTCCGTCTCCAGCGGGTCGGAGAAATATCCGCCGGACGAGTTGGTCCTGGACCTACTCCATCGCAAGACGGAGCGGGTGTTCTTTGTGCAGGGAATGGCCCTGGCCCAGGAGGCTGGGACCACCAAAGCCCTGAACGCTGCCATGCTGGGGTTTTTGTCCGTATTAATTGATGTTATTAACAAAGGCGCCTGGTTAGAATCCCTGACCCGCGCCCTGCCGGCCAGGCTGCTGGACCTGAACCTGGTGGCATTTGAGATGGGCCGGCAAGCCGCGGAAGCAGCGCGTAAGCCGCTGGAGCGTGGGACATGAGATGCAGACCCATATCGTCGCAATATTCCCCCACCCAACCCCTGGCGGACAGGGACGTCCGCCACTACGTTGAGGGCAGGTGACCCATTTGCCGGTAGGCCGGGGAGTTCGGGGGGGTTCCCACCAGATGATCCTTCGGGAGGCATGAGGTCAATACCGCCGGTAGGCCGGGGGGTTCGGGGGGTGCCCCCCCGCATTATCCTCTCAGAGGGGGCGGGGTGGAAAAGACCCCCAATACATCACCGATAAAATAACTATCTAGGTAGGGCAGGAATGTACTGGAACAAAGAAGCCGAGACCATGCCCAGAGAAAAACTTGAGAGTGTCCAACTCCTACGCCTTCAGGAAACCGTCAAGAGGGCTTATCAGAACGTCGCTTTCTATCGCGATGCCCTTGACCGGCGCGGTATTAAGCCAGACGATATCCGCTCGTTGTCGGACGTGTCCCAGTTGCCATTCACAACCAAGCAGGACTTCCGGGACACTTATCCCTTCGGTTTGGTGGCCGTTCCAATGAACCGGGTAGTTCGCATCCACGCCTCCAGCGGGACTACGGGAAAGCCTGTCACCGCTTATTATACCCAGAAGGACCTGGACGTATGGGCTGAGCTGATGGCCCGGGTTATGACGGCGGGCGAGCTACGCAAAGGGGATATTATCCAGAACGCCTATGGTTATGGCTTGTTCACCGGCGGCCTGGGTGCACACGATGGTGCGCAACTTGTTGGCGCGGCAGTGGTGCCCTCCTCCGTGGGAAACAGCCGCCGGCAGATATTGCTCATTCAGGACCTGGGCGTAACCGCCCTGGCCTGTACTCCGTCTTACGCGCTGATCATTGGGGAGACCGGCCGGGAGCTGGGCACCGACCTGGCTAAGACCTCCAAATTGAGGGTTGGCTTTTTCGGAGCTGAGCCTTGCTCTGAGCCTATGCGCAAGGAGATCGAGGACTGCCTCGGCTTGAAAGCCCTGGATATATACGGCTTGACGGAGATACTAGGCCCCGGCGTGGCCCACGAGTGCATGAACCAGCGGGGCCTCCACCTGGCAGAGGACAATTTCCTGGTTGAGGTGATTGACCCGGAGACCGGGCGCTCATTACCACCAGGCCAAAAAGGCGAGTTGGTCCTCACCACGCTCAACAAGGAGGCCATGCCCGTCCTGCGCTACCGGACCAGGGACATCGTCTCGTTATACCCTGATACGTGCCCTTGCGGGCGGACCTTTGTACGCATGACCAAGATAACCGGCCGGACGGATGACATGCTTATCGTGCGGGGGGTTAACGTCTTTCCGTCGCAAATCGAAGACGCCCTACTTCGAGTGGATGGGCTCGAGCCCCACTACCAGATAGTAGTGGACCGGGACAGCCATCTGGACGAACTGGAGGTCTGGGTAGAGGTCTCCGAGGACATCTTCACGGACGAGATTGCGCCCCTGGAGACCCTGGAGCTCAAAGTGCGCAAGGAGCTGGAGAGTGTCCTGGGAATCTGGACCAGGGTCAGGCTAGTGGAGCCCGGCACTCTAGAGCGGAGCGAAGGTAAGGCCAAGCGGGTTATAGACCGCCGCGACCTGGGGAAGAGATAAGGAGGAGAACTATGGCAGCGCCAGTTTCCAGGATAGAGCAAGTATCCGTTTTCTTGGAGAACCGGCCTGGCCGTCTGGTGGAGATGTTAAAGGTCCTGGAAGATAGGGGTATCAACATCCTGGCCATGTCCCTGGCGGACGCGCCGGACTTCGGTATAGTGCGGATGGTCCTTCCAGACTCCCGCCAGGGGGTAGAAGTCCTGCATGAGGCGGGATTCACCGCCCGCAGCACGGAGGTCCTGAAGGTAGAGGTCCCCCATCGGCCCGGAGGGCTTGTGGATACAGTGGCCCTACCTCTGTCCAGGGCCGGCCTTAACATCGAGTACATTTATGCCTCGGTGGACCCGGCCCCGGGCCAGGCGGTGGTGGTGGTTAAGGTGAGAGACCTGGACGCCGCGGAAAAGGCGCTGGCCGTTGGGTAAACTTACAGTAGAGGTATACGGCGTTGGCCGGCCCCAGCCGGGGGAGCGGGAAGTGGAGCTGGAGATTGAAGCTGGGGCAACGCTAAGCGATGTCCTTGAGACGTTGGGACGGAAAGCACCTTCATTGGGCAAACGCGTGCTAGCGAACGATGGACGAAGCCTGCGACCGCCTTACGTCTTGAATATCAACGGTCTCTCCTTTGTGGAGGACCTGAGCCTGAGGCCCAAAGCGGGAGACCGCATACTCCTCATGGCGCCACCCGCGGGAGGCTAACATGGACCCCGGCAGCTACCAGATGCTATTGATAGACCTGACGGAGCGGCGGGTAGAGACACTACCGCTGGCCCGAGAGCTTTTCGAAAAATACCTGGGCGGGGTGGGGCTGGGCGCCAGGCTTCTCCTGGACTACTGCCACCCCGGCGCAGACCCTCTCAGCCCTCAAAACCCTTTGGTCTTCGTAGCCAGCCCGATGGCGGCCACCCTTGTGCCGGCGGGCAGCAAGCATGCCCTGGTGACCAAGTCGCCCCTTACAGGCATGATCGGCGACTCTTTGACCGGCAGCTTCTGGTCGGCCGCCCTTCGCCTGGCCGGATACCAGGCCCTGGTAGTTACCGGCGCGGCGGAGACCCTGACCTATCTCTTCATAGATGACGGCCGCGTCTACTTCAAGCCGGCGTCGCATCTGGAGGGCCTGGGCTGTTGGGAGACCGAAGAAGCCATCCGGCGTGACCTGAGGGACAGCAGAGTACGGATTGCGGCTATCGGTCCAGCGGGCGAGAAACTGGTGCGTTATGCGGGCGTCTTCAACGACGGGACCCGCCGCGCCGGACGAGGTGGTGTGGGCGCAGTAATGGGCTCCAAGAAGCTAAAAGCTATTGCGCTAAGGGGCACCCAGCCGGTTCGGGTAGCCGATATGGCAGGAATGGAGCGAGAGTGCTTCAACCTTTACAAAGTGGCCCAAGACGCCCCTACCGAGAAGTACCGGGTGCTAGGCACACCGGCCAACATCCTGACCCTTAACCGCCTCGGCGCTCTGCCGACTCGCAACTTCCAGCAAACAACCTTCTCTGGCGCTGAGGCCATTAGCGGAGAGCGCCTGTACGAGAGCCATCTAGTGAAGGTGACCGCCTGTTCGGGCTGTCCCATTGCCTGCGAACACATCTACCACGCCGGGTCAGGGCCTCCCAAGCCCATCAGGACCCGAATGGACTACGAGACCCTCTTCGCACTCGGATCCTTATGCGGGGTGGACCAGGCGTCCTGGATAATTCGGGCCGCGGGTCTATGTGACCAGCACGGGATGGACTCCATCAGCACCGGTGGCGCCATCGCCTGGGCTATGGAATGCTTCGAGAAGAAGTTTTTGGGCCTGGAGGATACTGACGGTCTGGAGCTGACCTTCGGGAACGGACCGGCCATGGTAGAGATGGTAGAGAAGATCGCTCATCGCCAAGGGCTTGGTGACCTGCTGGCCGAGGGGACCAGGCTGGCCTCCCAGAAGCTGGGTGGAGGTTCGGACCACTGGGCGATCCACGCCAAAGGCCTGGAGTTGCCCGGCTATGAGCCGCGGAGCCTCAAGACCATGGCCCTGGGGTTCGCCGTCGGGACACGGGGTGGATGCCACAACCGGTCGCCATCCTACGAGGTAGATATGTCTGCCAGGGTGGACCGCCTGAAGGCCGAGGCCGGCCGGGGCGCCATGAACCGCGACCAGGAGGACTTCGCTGCCGTCCTGGACTCGCTGGTCATCTGCAAGTTTATGCGCAAGTGCTTCTCGGACTTCTATGCCGACGCCGCTCGATTATATGCCGCCTCCACCGGCATCGAGCTTAGCCCAGAGGACCTGAGGCTGGCGGGAGAGCGAATTTGCCATGCCAAAAAGGCATTTAATATTCGGGAGGGTTGGGAACGGAATATGGACTGGCTGCCAGGCCGTACGCTGAACGAGGCCATTCCCGATGGCCCCGCCAAAGGTGTGCGCCTGACCGCCGACGAGCTGACTCTCATGATCGAGGACTACTACCAGGCTCGGGGCTGGACGCCCCAGGGCCTGATTCCCAGGGAAAAGCTGGAGGAGGTGGGTCTGGGCGACCTTTGGCTAGGACCTCTTGACACGTCTGCAGACAGGTCTACGGGCAGGTCTACGGATAGAACTCCGGATAGAGGGGGCTTTCTAGCCCCCGACTCCACGGACAAGCCTTCGGTTAAATCCCCGGATAGAACTACGGATGTAGGGCGCTTTCCAGCCCCCGGCGCTCGCGAAAAAACACCCGGCTCTTCGACGCCTGATGGGGTGGGGCATGCAACGTAGCTTCGTGGACTGTGACCCGGAGGTCTGCACGGGGTGCCAGCTCTGCGAGTTGGCCTGTGCGGGCGTAAAGGAAGGCTGCTTCGACCTGGAGCTTTCCCGGATACACCTGGTGAGGCCGGATCCGACGGTAATGATGAGCGTCACCTGCCGCCTCTGCGAAAACGCCCCTTGCGTCGCGGCCTGCCCCCGCCTGGCTTTGAGCACCCACCCCGAGAACGGCACGATCGTCCCGGATAAGGTGCTATGCACCGGCTGCGGCTGGTGTATCGAAGCCTGCGACTTCGGGGCCATCGCCATGGACCGGCGGACCAAGACCGTGGTCATTTGCGACCTCTGCGCCGAATTGCCCAACGGGCCCCGGTGTGTCGAGATATGCCCCAAGAAAGCCCTCGACCTCACCACTGCGGAGGGCGTGGCCCAACGGCAGAGGAACCGGGCCGTGCGCCTTCTGGCTTCAATGTAGGAGCAAGAGATGGCCCGAGACTACCAAACCCTCCGTCAGGAATTCGATAATTCCCCTTATGCCGCCTACCTTGGAATGAGGCTGCTGGAACTCTCTTATGGCTATGCCAAGGTCACCATGGAGGTAGGCCCGCAGCACCATAACTGGGGCAAAATGCCCCACGGCGGCCTCATCGTTTCCCTGGCCGATCAGGCCTTCGGCTGCGCCGTCAACTCCATGGAGGGTCATTACGTGGCCGTCCAATTGAGCATCAACTTCCTCGGAGTCCCCAAGAAAGACGTTGACACCCTCGTCAGTGAGGCCAAAGTGGTCCATCCCGGCAAGAGCCTGAGCGTGGCCGAGATGACCGTCCAGGACTCCTCCGGCCGTATCATTGCCCGGGCCGTGGGCACTGCGCTGGCCAAGAAGGGGTACTATAAGCGCGGGGAGACGACCTAGCCAATATTCGACCCCAACAGGGGAGAAAGCTGTGAAAGGTATGACGCTCTTCAACCAGAAGTACCGTGTTGAGTCGACGCGACTAGCCGGATGGGATTACGCCTCGCCGGGCTGGTACTTCGTAACTATCTGTACTAAGAACCATGCCTGCGTTTTGGGCGAAATTATTGACGGAGAGCTACGCCTTTCAGCAATCGGGCAACTGGTCGCAGAAGAATGGCTCAAGTCCAGCATTTTGCGCTCTTATATTGAATTGGACCATTGGGTAATCATGCCCAACCACCTCCATGGTATCATCATCTTCAAAGAAGACCAACCTGTAGAGACGCCCGGGGCGGGCGTCTCACCCGTTCCACGCAGGACCAGACCCCCTTCCATTGGCTCAATTATCGGCCAATTCAAGTCTGCCACTTCCAAGCGCGTCTGGGCCGCCGGTCATCGCGATTTTGGCTGGCAGGCCCGGTTTTTCGACCACGTGATCCGCAATGACGAATCGCAAAAGACTATCGGAGAATACATCGCCAACAACCCGCTCAAATGGGAATTGGACAGATACCACCCCGGATACACCCCTGCCCACACGACCATCTAACTAAATAAAGCCACCTGACAAAAGATCAAATTGCCACGGAATTTGACTCCTGGGAGGCGGGAGACGCCCCACCGGGGCGTCTCTACAGTAGGTCGTTGGACATAGATGGCGCTGAAACCGTAGTAGCCGATTAAAGGTTTTGTTGCGAAAATTAAAGCGAGTCTTTACAAGGTATGACGCTCTTCAACCACAAGTACCGTGTTGAGTCGACGCGACTAACCGGATGGGATTACGCCTCGCCGGGCTGGTACTTCGTAACTCTCTGCACTAAGAACCATGCCTGCGTTTTGGGCGAAATTATTGACAGGGAGATACGCCTTTCAGCAATCGGGCAACTGGTCGCTGAAGAATGGCTCAAGTCCAGCATTTTGCGCTCTTATATTGAATTGGACCATTGGATAATTATGCCCAACCACCTCCACGGCATCATCATCCTCAAAAAAGACCAACCCGTAGAGACGCCCGGGGCGGGCGTCTCACCCGTTCCACGCAGGACCAAACCCCCCTCCATAGGCTCTATTGGTGGCGTCTCACCCGTTCCACGCAGGACCAGACCCCCCTCCATAGGCTCGATAATCGGCCAATTCAAGTCTGCCACTTCCAAGCGCGTCTGGGCCGCCGGTCATCGCGATTTTGGCTGGCAGGCCCGGTTTTTCGACCACGTGATCCGCAATGACGAATC
>JAUYDP010000328.1 GCA_030691805.1 Dehalococcoidia bacterium
ATAACTCCGCCGTTGATCACGTTGGCCTTGGAGGTTGTGCCTCCCATGTCGAAGGCGATGATATTCTCCCCAAGCTGCGAGCCGCCGGTGGCCTGGCGGGCCTCGCCGACGAGGTAGGCGGCTGCCACCGCTCCCCCTACAGGACCGGATTCGATGATCTGCACCGGCCTTTCCTTGGCCATACCGGCCGTCATGATGCCGCCGTTGGACTGCATCACGTGCAATGAAACGTGCTTGGCAGCGCCCATTTCTCTCAGGTTGTACTCCAGGTTCTCCAGATAGGCCCGGATGACCGGCTTTAAGTAGCTATTGGTCACCGTGGTGCTCAAGCGCTCGTATTCCCGTATCTCCGGAAGAACGTCTGAGGAAAGGGACACATCGAGATTGGGGTATCTTGAACGAACTAGTTCCTTAACCTGGCGCTCGTGGACGGGGTTCTTGAACGAATTAAAGAAGCATACTGCTATGGACTGGACGCCCTGGGACACCAGGCTCTCTACGGCTGCCTCGGTCTGCCCTAGATCGAGAGGCGCAACTACCTCTCCGCGGGCGTTGACTCGCTCCGTGACCCCCAATCGCCACCGGCGCGGGACCAGGGGCGCCGGCCTCTGGTAGAAGATATCGAAAAAGACGGTGCGATTGCCCCGGCCTATCTCCAGCACGTCCTCGAAGCCAACAGTGGTTATAAGTCCGGTCTTCGCCCCCCTTTGCTCTATCAGGGCGTTGATGGCCACGGTGGTGCCGTGCACCAGCAAGGACACCTCTTTCAGGTCGGCGCCGATTTGCTTCAAGCCGTCTATTACCGCTATGGAGGGATCTTTGGGTGTAGTCAGGATTTTGTCAGAAGTTATCTCCCCGGTGCGGTCATCCAGTATGGTTATATCGGTGAACGTGCCACCGATATCCACGCCAATTCTTAGCATCCAGGACAGCCCCTTTTTATTTGTCCCAAACTCACTTGGCTGCCTTCCACCACGCGTTCCGCACAATCATGGGAGCAGGAACCCAGATTACGTCACCTGTCGGTTGAATGGTGAGCTTCCCCACCAGTCCGGGGAAGTCCTTCAGGTTCTGAAGCCCATCCCTGATCACGGTACGGGCATCCTGTAGAGGAGACGACGCCGTAATCTTACCCTTGCGCATAATATCAGCAACGGCCATCATCGCGTCGTAGGCCTGGGGCTCATTGGTTGCAAAGGGCGGCTGAAGCACCTTGGAGTCTGCTCCGGCTAATTGCCTGAAACGGGCAATGAATTTTTGCATTCGGGGGTCTGGCATCTCCTCGTCCACGAAGCCTGCCCCAATCCAGCCCTCGACAGCCTCTTTACCCTGCACCGCGAAGCTCGCCCCGGACCAGATATGCCCGGACAACACCGCGGGGGCCTTCACCCCCTGGCGGGCCAGTTCTTTGGCCAAAATAAGGGCCTCCGGCCCCAGCGCGCTCACCGCCAGCCCTTCGGGGTTAAGTTCCTTTATCTTCGTCACGATGGCGCTAAAGTCCGTCGTGCCAGTGTCAAAAGGAACCGTGCCTACGACTTCGTATCCTGCGTCCTTCAATAATTTAGCATAAAGCTGCTTCACTATAGGCTCGTTAACAGCAGACTTGGTATCCCCGGTGATTGCCATCTTCTTGATGTTAGGGTAAGTCTTCTTGTAGGCAGCTATAGCTGGCGGAAGGGTGTAGTCGTCAGCAAGGCCAAAGCTGAAAGCCCAGGGGCGGTTAGCGGCGGCTACCCCCACTTTAGTTGCGGTGGTTGTTGCCACGGGAAGCTTGAGCTCGTTAGCCAGTGGAGCGGCGACATCGAACTCTGAGCTAGCATAAGGGCCTAATATGGCAAAGACCTTATCTTGCTCCGCCAGCTTCCGGACCATACTCACCGCCTGCTTAGGATCGAATGGGCTGTCGTACATTAGCAACTCCACCGGCGACCCGTTGATCCCGCCAGAGCTATTGATGTCCTCCACTGCAATCTGAGGTCCGTATTTGTGGGTGTGGCCCCAACCAGCCATTGGCCCGCTGAGGGGCGTCAGGAAGCCGATCTTGATGGACGCCCCTCCGGCCGGCTTGGTGGCCGGGGCGGTAGTGGCCTCGGCCTTGGGCGCAGCCGTCGGGGGCACGGCAACCGGCTTAGGGGTCCCGGCCGGCGCCTGGGTGGCCGTGGCTGCTGCGGGCGGAGCGGGCGCCTTGGTCGGCGTAGGCGTTGGCGCCGTGGCAGGAGCGCACGCTGCTGCCAGGATCAGGAGGGCGAAGAGCATAATCCAACGAGGCATGGGTCCTCCTTATCAAGAGTGGTTACCCGGTGGTAAGCCGGGCCTATGGCAGCAAATATACCCCAGGCCGCCTTGGGCGTCAAGTTGGGGGGGGCGGGCTACGGCTGCGATGCAGGTTTCCGCGTCGTAGCAGAATCTGTAGTAGAATCTGCCGAATAAATTCGGCGTTAGGCGCATGCCGCCGCCTACGTTCAAAAAGGTCCATTTGGGGGCGTAACTGCGGAACTTCGGCTAGACCGGCGGGGCAACTCCTGTAGTGGCGAGGCATGCCTCGCTGGTGCGGAAGGAAGTGAGGTAGGGAACCAGCCCCACGAACCGATAGGATTGGGGGTTCCCCCGGATTTCCTGATTAACCCATCAAACCATAGGAAGGCGGCCGTCTTGGGAGGGAGGCCCTTTCCCAACGGATAGCGGATGATAGGAACGGATAACGGATGGACGGCCTATATCCCTGGCTAGCGCTCCATGGCGCCACATCCGTTATGGTTATCCCTGTCAGCCTTTGGACCAGGGTTAGCCATGGCCATGAGTGTCCTCCCTGGCATAGCGCCTCATCCGTTGTGAAGGAGCTGTAAACAAAGCCGCGTCTCTTTTTTGATCCCTCGCGGCCTTCGTGCGATTCGGGGTGTTTCAGGCCGCTGGGCTGAGGGCTGACAGTCAGACCCGGAGACACCAACTTCTTGCACAGGGCGGCCTACTGGGGACTGTCTCCCTTCTGGGCCAGCTCCTGCTCAACCTGGTCCAGCATCGCCCGGTCCGCTTCCAGGTCGGGGTGTTGCACCAGTTTGTCCAGCTCAACCACCTTCTTAAGCTCGGCTACGGCCTCCGGCAACCTGCCGAGATCCCTGTAGAGCATCGCCAGGTTGTACCGGGTGACACTCTCGCCATAGCGGTCGCCCACCTCTTCCATAATGGGCAGGGCCTGGCGGTAGTATTCCAGGGCTTTCTCCCGCTGCGCCAGGGCATCGTAAACCATCCCCAGGTTGTTCAAGGTAGCGGCTAGGCCCGGCCGGTCGCCCACCTCTTCCCTGATGGGGAGGGCCCGCCCGTAGTATTCCAACGCCGTCTCCCGCTGCCCCAGCGCCTTGTAGACCCAGCCGATGTTGTTAAGTAGAGCCCCCGTGTCCCGTCGCCATCCCTTGGCCTCCGCCAGGCCCAGGGCCCGGCTCGCCCAGACGAGAAAGTCGCTCCACAGGCCGCGCCGTTCCTGGAAGACGCGCAACGCCCACACGAGCTCCAAGAGAGTCTCATCATCGGGCACGGACATCCAGGCCTGCTTGATCTGCCCGTAGGACCCTCCGATGCGCCGCCAGTCCCCCCGGTCCTGATTCACCAGTGACAGGTAATACCCCCGGTGCCGCGCCTCCGCCTCCGCCGGCATCCTGGCCCGGGCCGCGTCCGACAGGGCCTGGTGGATGGACAGCCTCTCCCCCTCTCGGGTAACCAGGCTCCGGGAGATGAGCAAGGCCAGCCCCTTCAGGTCGGTC
>JAUYDP010000394.1 GCA_030691805.1 Dehalococcoidia bacterium
GGACACCCCCGAACCCCCGGCCTGCGGCGCCTTGCTTGTGCAAGGGGAAAACCCTCAACCCCCGACCTGCGGCGCTTTACTTATGCAAGGGGGAAAACCCTCAACCCCCGACCTGCGGCGCTTTACTTATGCAAAGGGGAAAACCCCGAACCCCCGGCCTGCGGCGCCTTACTTGTGCAAGGGGAAAACCCTCAACCCCCGGCCTGCGGCGCTTTACTTGTGCAAGGGGAAGACCCTCAACCCCCGGCCTGCGGCGCCTTACTTGTGCAAGGGGAAAACCCCGAACCCCCGGCCTGCGGCGCCTAATTTGTGCCAGGGGGAAAACTTGCTCCCCCGCCTCATAGCGCCTGTTGTGAGCATTGTAGGACACCCGCACAACCTGCTGGACGCACCTGACTCAGGCAGAGGAAACATTAACATCCACGACCTGGCTCGCGTAGCCTCGAGATGGGGAGCATCCCCGAATCCCCGGGACTCGAAGCGTGGCTCGTGACAAAGTCATGGGGGCCTCCGTATGGAGGCCCCCACTTTCTAACCTCGTTTTGCGAATCAACAAGACCGGCGGCCATTGCTAGCCATTGCCGGCTCCGGCAGGGGCGTTTAGTACCCCATATCTCCCATGCCGCCCATTCCACCCATTCCACCCATTCCACCCGGGGGCATTGCAGAGGCCTTCTCTGGGATGTCGGTGATAAGGCTCTCCGTGGTCAGCACCATGCTGGCGATACTGACAGCATTCTGAAGGGCCGAACGGGTCACCTTAGCAGGGTCAATAATGCCCTTTGCAAGCATGTCCCCGTAGTCACCGAGCAAGGCGTCATAGCCTATGCCATGCGGGCGCTTCTTGACCTCTTCCACCACCACCGAGCCCTCCTGGCCCGCATTGATGGCGATACGGCGCAGAGGCTCTTCCAGGGCCGCTCTGAGGATGTTAACACCAGTGGCCTCATCACCGGAGAGCTTCAGGTCATTGAGCACATGCATAGCGTTTAGGTAGGCGACGCCGCCTCCGGGAACGATTCCCTCTTCCACAGCAGCCCGCGTAGCCGACAGGGCATCCTCTACCCGGTGCTTCTTCTCCTTAAGCTCGGTCTCCGTGGCAGCACCCACCTTGATAACCGCCACCCCACCGGCCAGCTTGGCAAGTCGCTCCTGGAGCTTCTCTTTGTCGTAGTCGGAGGTGGTCTCCTCGATCTGGGCCTTAATCTGCTTAATACGAGCCTGGATAGCCGTCTCAGACCCGCGACCTTCGATCAAAGTGGTCTCGTCCTTGTTGGAGGTCACCCGCCGGGCACGTCCCAGATCGGCCACCGTCACCGTTTCAAGCTTGCGCCCAATCTCCTCGGAGATGACCTGCCCGCCGGTCAGGGTGGCGATATCCTCCAGCATAGCCTTGCGGCGATCGCCAAAGCCGGGCGCCTTGATGGCCAGGCAGTTGATTATGCCGCGCAACTTGTTTACCACCAGGGTAGCCAGAGCCTCACCATCCACATCTTCAGAGATAATGACCAGGTTCTTGGTAACCTGAAGGATCTTCTCTAGCGCAGGCAGGATGTCAGAGATTGCGGAGATCTTCTTGTCCGTAACCAGAATGTAGGGGTCGTCAATGGCCGCTTCCATCCGTTCGGCGTTGGTTACGAAATAGGGGCTGATATAACCCCGGTCCCACTGCATGCCTTCGACGTATTCCGTCTCGAACCGGAGTCCCTTGCCTTCCTCGACAGTTATTACCCCATCTTTCCCGACCCTGTCCATGACCTCAGCGATGAGGTCCCCGATCTCCGGATCGGCCGCGGAGATAGAGGCCACCTGCCCAACCTGGGCCTTGCCCTCGACAGGACGGGAGATGCGCTTGATCTCCTCCACTACGGCGTCCACGGCCTTCTCCAGGCCCCGCTTGATGAGCATGGGGTTGGCGCCGGCTGTCACGTTCTTAAGGCCCTCGTGAACGATAGCCTGGGCCAAGACTGTCGCCGTGGTGGTGCCATCTCCAGCGACATCATTGGTCTTGGTGGCTACCTCTTTCACCAACTGGGCGCCCATGTTCTCGAAGGGGTCCTGCACCTCGATCTCTTTGGCGATGGTGACCCCATCGTTGGTGATGGTTGGAGGCCCGAACCTCTTGTCCAGGACCACGTTGCGTCCCTTGGGACCAAGGGTGATCTTTACCGCGTCGGCCAGGGTATCTACCCCTTTCTTCAGGGCTCGACGGGCATCCTCATTGAATTTAAGCTGCTTCGCCATTCAGACTCTCCAGTCCACTACGAGGTGATGGCCAGGATATCGCTGTCCCTCAGGATCAAGTATTCCTGATCGTCCAGCTTTACCTCTGTGCCGGCATACTTGGCAAAGAGGACCTTGTCCCCCTCTTTGACCTCCATCGGAATCCGCTTTCCGTCCTCGCCCAACTTGCCAGGGCCTACCGCTACAACTTCCCCTTCCTGGGGTTTTTCCTTGGCCGTATCGGGAATGACGAGACCGCTCTTGGTCATCTCTTCCTTCCCCGTAGGGCGCACCACTACCCTGTCACCCAGGGGCTTTAGCTTGACCGCCATATAGTACCTCCTCCTTATACTTTAGGGATTTTTGGGGTTGCTCTTTTTGTTTAGCACTCTGGCACCGAGAGTGCTAACACCTTGTTAGATAATAGCTCAAACGCAGGGAGCCGTCAAGTAGATTCACAGCCTATTTCTTGCCTTTTCTCTATTTTAGTCTGTTTTCTCCTTTCTACGACCTTTTCCAAATACAACTACCTTCTTGACTTAGATCCTTCCGTCATGCTGTTATATGGGCATGAGTCCTCGCAAGATGTACAAGAAAGCGCAGTGGGACAGTGGAAGTGTCCGGGCCTTGCGGCAACATCTTGGCGTAACCCAGCAGGAGCTTTCAGATGAGCTTGGTGTCCGCCAGCAAACGGTTAGCGAATGGGAATCGGGCAAGTACCAGCCACGGGGAGCTTGCGCTCGCGTCCTCACCATGGTAGCCGAACGGGGGGGGTTTTCATACCAGGCTACCTCGGAGCCGGAAAGCAAAGGGTAGGTATCAAGGACAGCCGGTAGATAGCTGTTAGCTTTCAGCGGTCAGCTATCAGTTTTCAGCTATCAGTTTATGTATCTGTTTGCTCCAAAAAACCATCGTTGAAGTATACTCCGCCCTGTGCTAGGATAATGCCAATAGGCCCATTGCTCCCAGTAACCAATTACTGGCCGCCGCCAAATTAGGGCATTTCCGGAGCATTTTCCTGGCCCGGGCCGGAAAGGGGATCGCCACATGAGCCAACGGGTTGCTATCGTAGGCATTGGCCATACGGTATTCTCCTCCACCTCGCCCGCCGTCTCCTACAAGGAAATGATCTACGAGGCGGCGGAAAAGGCATACCTGGATGCGGGGGTTGACCCGCGCCACGATGTGGACAGCTTCGTGGCCGTGTCCGAGGACTTCCAGGAGGGCGTCAGCATCTTCGACGAATACACCCCGGACCAGTTGGGGGCGGCCCTCAGGCCCGTCCACACCATAGCCGGCGACGGCATCCAGGGACTGATCACCGGGCATATGCTTATACTCTCCGGTATCGCCCAGGTAGTCGCCATTGAAGCCCACAGCAAGGCATCCAACGTCCTGACTCCCGGCCACATCCTCCATTTCGCCCTGGACCCTATCTACAACCGTCCCTTGGGCGCCCACCCTTATTTCGTAGCCGGGATGGAGATGAACCGATTTATCTACGAAGGCGGGGCCACCAAGGACCACTGCGCCATGGTCGTCGCCAAGAACCGGATTAATGCCCTGTCCAACCCTTCCGCCGGATACGGCGCTCGCCTCAGCGCCCGGGAGGTTCTAGACTCGAACCCCATAGCCTTCCCGCTCTCAAGCCTGGACGTGGCCCAGTCCGCCGACGGCGCAATCGTCGTGGTCCTGGCCTCGGAGGAAAGGGCGCGGTCGCTATCCGGCAAGCCGGTTTGGATCCGCGGAGTAGGCTGGGCCTCGGAGACCTCCTGGCTGGAGACCCACCAGTGGGGCGAGGCCCTCTACGCCCGCCTGGCGGGGGACATGGCCTTTAAAATGGCGGGGGTCCGTAACCCGGCCCGGGAGATAGACCTGGCCGAGGTAGATGACACTTTCTCATACAAAGAGCTTCAGCACCTGGAAGCCCTTCGCCTTTGCCGCCCCGGCGAGGCGGGATATCTCACCGAAGAGGGAGCCACAGAGATCGGCGGAGACCTGCCGGTTAACACCTCCGGCGGCAGCCTGGGAGTGGGCCACCTGTACGAAGCCTCCGGCCTACAGAAGGTGCTGGAGATCGTTCTTCAACTCCGGGGCGAGGCCGGCCGCCGCCAGGTGAGGGACGCCTGCACCGGCCTGGCCCAGTCCTGGCGGGGAGTGCCGACAACTACGGGGGCGGTGGTAGTGCTTGGTAGTGGTTGATAGTGCTTCAATGGTTATTCGATAGTGGTTCAATGGTGGTTCAATGGTGGTTCAATGGTGGTTCGATTGCAGTCCGGTTGTCGTCCGGCAGGGATTCAATGCGGGGGGCTCGTGTCCTGCCTTACGGTTTGGGGGCGCCGGCCCCCCATGTGGCGCCGTCAAACCTCCGTGGTTCAGAGGAGCACGGTGAAACATCGCGAAGCCCCGCCGAATCACCATTGAACCACCATTGAACAACAACCGAACCACAGCCTGGAGGTATCCATGAGACGAGTCGCCGTAATCGGGGCAGGAATGACCAAATTCATGCGCCGGGCGTTGGAGACCAGCAAGGAGCTGGCCTGGCTAGCGTCCAAGTCCGCCCTGGACTCCTGTGAGCTGACTCTCCAAGACATTGATTGCGTGGCCCTGGGCAGCGCCCCGGACGCCTTCGATGGCGTCCATATGAAAGGCGAATACCTGCTGGACGGGGCCGGAGGGTGGCGCAAGCCCATCATGCGATCTATGGTTGGCGGGGGAACCGGCGTCTTCTGCGCCGTCCAGGGCTGGTACCACGTGGCCTCCGGCCTCTTCGACACCTGCCTGGTGGTAGCCGAGGAGAAGATGTCCACCTGCCAGCCCCATCCCCAGGCCGCCTTCAACAGCATCTTCGACCACACCACGGAACGCCCCCTGGGTCCTAACCTGTTGTGGATATTCGCCTTGGAGATGAACCGCTATATGCAGGCACATGGCATCACCAAGCGGGAGATCGCCCAGGTAGCGGTCAAGAATAAGCGGAACGCCCTGGACCACCCCTGCGCCCAGATAGCGCAAGAGATCACGGTGGAGGATGTGCTGAACTCCGAGGTAATGGCCTGGCCGGTGCAGCGCCTGGACGTGTCGCCGACCAGCGACGGGGCGGCCGCCATCGTCCTGGCCTCCGAGGAGGTGGCTAAGCGCCTCACCGACAAGCCGGTCTGGATCGAGGGCGTGGGCTGGCACCTGGATAGCAGCTACTGGACCAACCGGGACCTCTACTATCCCAAGTACGTGGAGTACGCCGCCCGCATGGCCTACCGTATGGCCGGCATCAAGGAGCCACGCAAAGAAATTCACGTCGTCGAGCCATACGACCCCTTCGACTACAAGGAGCTTCATCATCTGGAGGGCCTGCTCCTGTGCGGCAAGGGGGAGGCGGCCCGGCTTACCGTGGACGGAGTTACGGCTCGAGATGGAGACCTGCCGGTGTGCCCGTCCGGAGGCCTCTTGGGTGTCGGCAACGCCATCGCTGCCGCCGGGCTGATGAAGGTCTGCGAGATCTTCTGGCAACTGCGGGGCGAGGCCGGGAAGCGCCAGGTGCCCGGCAGGCCCCGCCGCGGGCTGGCCCAGGCCTGGGGCGACCTTATGCAGGTGGGCACGGTCATTGTGATGGGGAACTAGGGAATGGAAATGAATACCAATCTCGTTAAGTACGGCGGCACCCCTCTCAGAGAAGACGATCTGCGTGGGGGCCGGGCGCTCCTGGTCCATTACCAGCCCAAGGCCCAGTACCGATGGGACTGCGGCGTGGCCATCGGGCGATACCTGGCCGAATTAAAGCTGGGCCGCATTATCGGACGGCGATGCGATGGCTGTAGACGCCTTTTGGTGCCGCCGCGCATGTTCTGCGAGGAGTGCTTCCGGCCCACGGACGCCTGGCAATATGTCTGTGACACCGGGACGGTGAATACCTTCTGTATCTCCCACATCCGGTGGGACACCACGCGACTGGAGACCCCGCAAGTGGCCGCCGTCATTGACCTGGATGGCGCCAGCAAGGGGATCGGCATCCTGCACCTCATCGGGGGCGTGGATGCCCAGGAGGTCAAGATAGGGATGCGCGTAAAGGCCGTCTGGAAGCCCGCCCGCCAAAGGGAAGGGTCCGTTACGGACATCCGATTTTTCAAGCCGTACTGATTTGCGCGTATTAGATAACTCTTCGGTAAAGGAGAAAACTAATGGGTCTTACGGAGAGAATAACTGATCCGCGGGAGCTAAGGGGTTGGCCCGGGGAGATCCCTGTCGCCCAGCAGTACACTGTAGGACCGGCTGGGGAGCGTTTTTTCAGAGGGATCAAGGACAAAGGCCAGCTAATGGGTGCCCGGTGCTCCCAGTGCCAGGTCCTCTACCTGCCGCCCCGCCTTTACTGTGAGCAATGCTTCTCCGAGCTTATCGAATGGGAAGAGGCGCCAAACCGCGGGCGTGTCCACAGCTTCACCGTCCTTCACGTGGACCTGGACGGGAATAGGTTGCCGGAGCCGGAGTTATTTGCGGTGGTGCAGATTGACGGAACTCATGGAGGTCTCATCCACCGGCTGAGAAAGGTGCGGCCAGAAGATGTTTACATCGGGATGCCGGTGGAAACCGTGTTTCGGAAGAAGCAGCTGCGCACGGGGTCTATACTGGATATAGAATACTTTCGTCCGGTTAGGGCATAAAGCACCCAGGGCGGACACGAGGTCCGCCCCTACGGTTTTCGGCTACGGTTCTTCTACAGACGAGGTTTATACTTGGCGGACACCAGGTCCGCCCCTACGGTTTTCGGCTACGACTCTACTGCTGACGAGGTTTATACTGGGCGGACACCAGGTCCGCCCCTACAGTTTTCGGCTAAAGCGCCGCTACCGACGAGGTTTAAACTGGGCGGACACCAGGTCCGCCCCTACGGTTTTCGGCTACGACGTTGCTGCTCATAAGGTGTTGAGCGGCGCCACAATGATGCCTACACGTCGGGATCAACTTGTGGTGGGGCCTAGCTTGATGGGGATGCCAGGCACGCATCTATATTACGAGACCCAGAGTGGCGCGGTTGCGACTTCTTCACCGGGCTGGTGGCATCTCCAGCTATATTCATCTATACTTCGAGACCCAGAGCGAGGCGTAGTGCGAACTCGTTGGGGATGCCACGCATGGCTTCGGCGCCGTCTACTGTTACAATGGGGATCCAGTCCCGATAATGTTCAAAGCGAGCAGGATCAAGAGTTATGTCAACTTCCTCCAGGTCGAATTCCCTGTCTTGCCTTAATCGTCTAAGTATCTCCCTGACCCTGGCGCAAAGCGAGCAATCGGGCTTGCCGTAGAGGACTACCCTGTTCAAACCTTTACCGGCTTTAGTCCGGCGAGGTGAACTTGAGAGCCTGGGTGGCGCAGAACTCGACGCAGAGGGGCTTCCCACCACAGTGGTCACATACCAGGATACGGGCGGCATCCTCGTTGTAGCGGATGGCGTCGTGAGGGCAGGCCTGCACGCAGAGCTCGCAGCCTGTGCACAGGTCCTGGTCCGCCACAATGATTCCCTGTCCATCTTGGCTCAAGGCGCTAGTCGGACAAATTGCCACGCAATCCGCGTCAGCGCAGTTCTGGCAGACGTACGGCACGTATAAGGACTCCTCGTATCGCCGCCGTATATAGATGCGAGCCTTCTCCGGGTTGACCACCCTCTCGTGGCTGAGAGAGCAGATGATCTCGCAGATGCGACACCCGGTACAGGTGTCCTTATAAATACGGATAGTCTTCCAGGTTGTGGCTATAACCATGCGTTCGCCTTCCTTACATGTTCGATAAGGTTTGGGGGCCCCCAACCCCACCCAGCCCAGAAAACAATTTTGGGGGGACACCCCCCTAGCCCCCCAGCCTGCCGGCAGCTTCTTCGCCTGCGAGCAAGCAATATTTCGGGGGGATACCCCCTAGCCCCCAGGCCTTCCGGTAAATACTGCCCTAGAAGTCTGGCCGAAAACCCTGAAATGCCGTCCTCGGCGCCGATTTCAGAACGTGACTTTGCCCAGGAATTCGGACACATAGCACTTTCCGGCTAGGCTTCTAGTACAGCAGTGAAATATTGGGGGCATACGCCACATGGCCCCCGCCGTTGCAGGCTAGGCTGCGGGGGTCCTCCGCACGTCAAATTCTTCGTCCCGGATAGTGCCTTCGGACTTCTCACCGGCCAAACTAGCAGCGCTCAGGGCCGCTTCCAGCTTCTCCACCGACGTCTGGCCGCCGTCAAAGGCCACGGTGACCTTCTTACGTAAAGCGCTGGCAGCTACGCTGCTGACGCCGGAAACGCTCTTTAGCGCCTCCACCACAGAGGCCACGTGGTGGTCTGCGTACATTCCAGGCACGCTAAAGGTAACTTCTGCCATGCTGATGCGAGCTCCTTCCTAGAGGCGTTTATTTATGAGGATAATAACACAGAGTCCCTGCCAGGTAAAAGCTTCCGGCCTTCGTTACATTTTCATTTGATTTGACACGGCTCCCGCATGAGGGAAAGCCAGAACTTCCTGTTCGGCTGATATAAGCTTGGCAGAATTGCTGCCTGGGAGCGCCGGCGCTCCCAGAATATTCCTTGCCTTGGCAAATGTGGCAACTAGAGGGCCATTCCAGGTGCCTCTGAACATAGAGCTGTGGGCCGGAGTCTTATGCTCCAGGCTTCCAGCCTGAGGCGGAGAGCAATACCCCAGGCTAATGGTCATGCACTAAATATTGTGCCACGACCGTCCGAATAAATTCGGCGTTGGGCTAAACTTAACGCCGAATTTATTCGGCAGACTGGTTTTGGCATCTTAAATTGTGCATGACCATAAGCCAGGGGCATAGCTAGACCCGATTTCGGTTGTTATAGCTCTCCAATTGGGCAAGAGAAGCTCTTATACGATCGTCATATCTGACCTCTCTGGGTTGGCGCACCCGGTGAATAACGTACTCTCGCCTCGAATAGGCGGGGCTTTCCAGTCCCCCTACTGTAGGGGTGGTTCGTGAACCGCCCCTACAGAGAACGTCACCGGCCGACTCTTCCGGAGGGGTCTCCTATTACGCCGAGTTGGGCAAATGGGATATGGACACTCCTATTTTCGACGTACCTATAGCTGCCCGACAATAAAGGCCAACGAGAGAAAGCCTACACTAGCAGCAAGAACCAAATAAAGGGCCGC
>JAUYDP010000010.1 GCA_030691805.1 Dehalococcoidia bacterium
CCAGTGTGAAGCGCAGCCGGTAGGTCGTACCCGGGAGTATGGGTGCCTGCCTGCGGAAACCCGCAGGAGCACAAGGAAATGCACTATCGTTTTTGCCCAGGTTTCTAAAGCTGGCACCAGCCCTTTGTCCCGAGGTCTGGAGTGAGGAAACGACCATGCCGGAGGACGTCAGTGACGAGGGCGTGCTCCTGGGGAAGACGAGGGAACTGGCAGCAGGCGTGGGCATCCGTCTCAAGGAACAGGGACTCATGGGCAGGACGGTGTCCATCAAGCTCAGGCTCGCCGACTTCCGCACCTTCACCCGGCAAACCACCCTCCGCACTCCGACCAACGACGAGAGCGACATCGCCGGAGTAGCAGAGAGCCTTCTGAAAAGGGATCTGGGACCGGGCAAGGAGTTCCGCCTGGTGGGGGTGGGAGTCTCCAACCTGGCCGACAGCTTCCAATTGCCACTCTTCCCGCTGGAGGAAGAGAAGTGGGCGGCGTCGGGAGTCCACGTGAGCGCCTAATGCAGCCGGGCCCCCACCATCACAAGAGTCTGCAAGCGCGGGCTGGCCAGGCCACCGCTTCTGGGCTGAAAACCTCTTGGTGGACGCGGCGGAGCGGATAGCCAGAGTCGTCCGGCTCTCTTCTTGATAGAATGAGACGGCACCAGGGATGAGATGGCTGATAGCATCGGATAGAGGGGTCTATGGAGAACAGAATCAAATCAGCGCTGGAAATCGCCATGGAGAAGTCCGCCAAGCTCGGCAAGCTTACGCCGCTGCCGCCGGCGCCATCCTGGACCGCTTCCTCCATCACGCCAAGGTGGTAAGACTTCAGGGAAGGAGCTACCGCATGCAACACAGGAGGGAGACTGAATTACGCGACCAGGATGCCAAGCCCTTGACGGGCGAGACCAAGACCAGCTAACCTTGACTTCCTACCTCGGTGGCCGCATTTGACCCGACCGCGGGTGGCCGCTTTTGAGTGACCGGTGACAGGCAGGAGAGTAGACAGGACACCGGAGATTCTCTATACTCTGCCCCAGAAGGGCCAGAGGGACTTCCTTTTCGGAGCTAGTCTTGTTGCCTAACGCTGCGACTTCGACAGATCAAGAGCGACGCCAGCTCTAAATTGGCAAGAGCTAACCCGTCGTGGTCTCGTAGTACGCTGGGGCGTAGAGCCAAGGGGCTGTACAAGTGACAGGTGAAGAACGTTCCTCCATTCCCGACGCCGGTGTGCTCGCCCAGGCAATCCGGCGCGTGGGAGAGACAGCCCAGAACGAGGAGGAGGTGCGCATTGGGGTGGAGGAACTGCTGGCCCCCATGCGCCGTCACCTCGGCACCGTACCTCGCTACGAGCGCACCTACCCCGCCTCCGTTTCCATCCTGGGCGGCGGCTCCTCCGATGCTGTCTACGGCCACGCCGTTATTGAGTACAAACGCCCCGGCCTGCTCTCCCGCAAGCGCGACCTGCAGATAGCCGTAGGAGGGTTGGAACGGTATCTCCAGGGAGAGGCTGCCCGTGAGAAGGGAGACCGAGAAAAGGCGCTGCACCGCATCATCGGGATAGGGCTAGACGGCCAGAGCATCTTCTTCCTGCGCTACCGAGGCGACCAGCCCCCGCAAGCCGCTCCTGAACTACTGCTGGCCAGGGTTCAACCCCCTCTCTTTGCCCCGGAGGAACCTACCGGGAGCTTCCAGCGTCTTGGCCCGTATCCTATCACCGAGGAGACCATCGCCCAGTTCCTGCTCTACCTGCGTGCGCTCCGGCGGCGACCCCTAACGCCTGAGGCCCTGGCAGAGGAATTCGGCCCCAAGGGAGGTATCGCCCGCAAGATGGTGGCCACCCTCTACGAACGGCTCTTGGATGCCCTCACTAAGCCCAATAACCCCTACCCCAAGGCTGCCACCTTCTTTGCCGAGTGGGACCGCATCTTCGGGATCGTGTACGGTCAGGACATAGCCAAGGCCAAGAAGGATAATTCGGAGTTGGCAAAGCTGTACGGGCTTACAGGCACCGAAGAGCTGAAGCCCCTTCTCTTTGCCGTCCATACCTACTATGCACTCTTGATGAAGCTCCTGGCGGCGGAATTGGCCTCCCTGCAGTCCGGATCATTAGTGTCTTCCCTGGTGGCTGACCTCCCGGCGCTGTCGGGCAGAGAACTGCAAGATAAGCTCACAGAGTTAGAAGACGGTGGCCTCTTTGCTCGGCTAGGTATCCGCAACTTTCTGGAAGGGGACTTCTTTGGCTGGTATCTGTCTGCGTGGGACAAGGACCTGGAGGAATCCCTACGGGAGATGGCCCGCGCTCTCTCAGACTACGAGCCAGCCACAGGAAGCTTACAGCCTGAGACCACCCGTGACCTTCTCAAGAAGCTCTACCAATACCTTATCCCGCGAGAGCTGCGGCACGACCTGGGAGAGTATTACACCCCCGACTGGCTGGCAGAGCTCGTTCTGAACGAGGTAGGCTACGATGGTAACCTGGACCGCCGCCTCTTGGACCCAGCCTGTGGATCAGGGACCTTCTTGGTACTGGCCATCCGCAGAGCCAGGGAGTATGCCGAGGAGAAACTCCTTGACCCCAGGGAGACCGTCGAGAAGGTCTTAGCCAACATCGTAGGGTTTGACCTCAATCCCCTTGCCGTCATCGCCGCCCGCACCAACTACCTCCTGGCCCTGGGGTCGCTGGCCCGCCATCTGGCAGGGAAGGACATCCCCGTCTATCTGTGCGACTCCATCCTAACGCCTCAAACCCATAGGGTCATGAAACGCCCGATTGAACATCAAAAGGACATCCCCGTCCCCTCGACTCAGAAGGAGTTCTGGGTCCCGGAGGAGCTGGTGGATAAGGGCCAGATAGATGTAATGTGTCGTCTACTAGAAGAGTGTGTGGCTGGCAATTACCAGACCGAAGAGTTTCTGTCGCGGGGGCGGCGGGAACTCAAATGGGACGACTCGCTTACGGAAAGCGCTCTTGCACAACTCTATGAAAAGGTGCGGCGGCTTGAAGCAGAAGGGCGAGACGGTCTCTGGGCCCGCATCATCAAGAACGCCTTTGCGCCCGTCTTCCGGGCAGTTCCTCCCTTCGATTACGTGGTAGGGAATCCCCCCTGGGTCAACTGGGAAAGCCTGGCCGATGACTACCGCGAAGCGACCAAAGAGTTGTGGCAATCATATGGGTTGTTTCCCCATAAGGGTTTGAAGGCCAGGTTAGGAAGCGCAAAAGATGACATTTCAATTCTCATGTCTTACGTTGCAATCGATAACTATCTCAAGGAAACGGGACGATTGGGGTTCGTTATTACTCAGACCGTTTTCAAGACGAAAGGCGGGGGTGAAGGATTTCGGCGATTCCGCCTTGGCGACAACGGCTCCCCCCTCAAAGTTCTTTCCGTTCATGATCTTGTAGATCTTGATCCCTTCGAGGGGGCCAGCAACCAAACTGCGGTAGTTACCATCAAGAAGGGCGAAGTTACCGAGTACCCAGTGAGTTACACCGTTTGGCAAAAGCGATCTTCCGGCAAGATAGCGGTTGACGAGACGCTGGACCAAGTGAAATCGAAGACACACACGACGGAACTAGTGGCCGGTCCAGTAGATATAGCGCAGACTGCCTCGCCGTGGCTCACCACTAGCACGGCGAGCGCCCCGGCCCTCGCAAAGGCCGTAGGTCAATCCCACTACAGGGCGTATGCTGGCGCTTGCACGTGGATGAACGGGGTGTACTGGCTAGAGGTACAAGAACTCCGACCGGGCGGCCTGCTGCGCGTCCAGAACCTTCACGACATTGGCAAGGCGTCGGTCAAGGCAGTCCAAACGATGATCGAACGCGATTTGGTTTATCCGCTCCTGCGTGGCAGGGACATCGCGCGGTGGAACGCCAAACCATCTGCGTACATTCTGGTACCACAGCAGCCAGATAAGCCCAGCGTTGGGTTTGATGAAAGCGAACTCAAGATAATGCATCCGCAAACATACGCCTATCTGAAGCAATTTGAGTCGTTTCTTCGCCAGCGTAGCGGGTTCAAGAAATTCTTTGATCCTGCTAAGGCTCCATTCTATTCAATCTATGACGTTGGGAAATATACATTTGCCCGATACACGGTTATGTGGCGCCAAATGGTACAGAACTTACAGGCCGCGGTGGTGGAGCCAATACAAGACGAATTCTTGGGCCTGCGAACCCCGATAACTCAGCATGTCGTTTCGCTCGTCCCATTTACTGACCGAGTGGAAGCCCATTATTTTTGTGCCCTTGTCAACAGTGTGCCTGCCAGAGTGATATCGGCCTCGTACTCAACTGGTAAGAGCTATGGTACTCCCACGGTCTTGAAGCACATCCGTATCCCCAAGTTCAACCCAGATGATGATGTTCACATCGCTCTCGCGCGGGTTTCTGAAAAGGCGCACCGATCGACTGCCCAAGCTACGCCAAACGGCCCGGACCTCCACGAATTAGACGTGGAGGTAGATCGCCTGGCGGCCCAACTATGGGGCCTCACCGAAGAGGAATTGGCGGAGATACAGCGGAGTCTGAAGGAGCTGGGGTAGGGTGGTCACAAAGGAATCCTTGTGGCGATGTTGAACATGGGGCCATTGTAGATACGAGCGTCACCCTGAACTTTGTGGCAAACCACACAAGGAGGCGATCAACATGAGCCAGACAATGCCCCTTCGGAAGGCCTGAATGACGAAGCAGCCTTGATACAGAAGGTCGGAGAAGCCCAACGGGATGGGAAGAATAGGATTCTGCGCAAGGGACTGTTCGTGATTCTGTTCGAAGCACAGGAGTGCTGGGAGGAGTTCAAAGCCGCGCAATGGCCTGAGGGTAACGAAGCCGATGGGAAGAAACGGACTGAGCGCTATGGGCAAGAGGTGGAGGCCTATGAGAAGGCAGAGGGGAAGGAATTAGTCGCACGTCTGAGGCAGCGAGGCACTGAACCGGCATTAGGCCAGTTGTCGATACAGTTGCCAAAAGAGATGATGGTGGAACTCAGCAGAAGAAGCGAGGAGTTTGGAGTCCAGCCAGCGATTCTGGCTCAGATATGGATAGTGGAACGGCTGCGAAGCGGTTCGGCCTAGGGATTAGGTGGGCCGGATGGCGGCTGGAAGCCCATTCACTGAGGTCTTGCCGCTCTTCCTGGCAACTCTCAGCAACGACACATGGGGAATGGCCAAGAACAACGTCCGGTTGCCCGAGCCGGGAGTCGCCAGCAATTGGTTAAGCCAATACCAAGCAGCCCAGTCGCCTCTAGAGCGCGACTGGGCTGCCTATCAGCAACGTCAGCGTGATCTTGACGACGCGGTGAGCGACTGGTATGGGTTCAGTGCCAGCCACCGCGTAGCGATTGTGAATGGCCTGCCTTGGGCAAGTCCCTAATACTATAGTCTGTCTAGCTGGTACCGGCGCACCCCGGCTGTGCTCGATCCCCGCATGGCCGGTGGGCTGCACATTCCAGCGTTCTGTTTACATGCGACCCGGCGCCCAGCGATCCGTGAAACGGAGACCCCCAACGTCTGTCTCATCCAAATCTCGGGGTCCATCTCAGTCCGGTACACCGTGTATGTATCGGCGTTGCTGAACTCAAGGCCGATGAGCACCTTGCGACTTGCGGATGAGCTTCTGTGTAGACGAACTCAGCCCTCACCTACCTGGCGGAGCTCG
>JAUYDP010000016.1 GCA_030691805.1 Dehalococcoidia bacterium
CTTAGGGGCGAGATTTTTTTATACGTGGTGCTTGATGGTGCTTTCGTGGTGCTTGATGGTGCTTGATCGTTTTCCGCAAGAGGTTTGGGGCGCGGTAAAGCAGTACAATGCACTTTTAAGCACGATGAGGGACGATCAAGCACTATGAAGCACTACGAAGCACTACCAAGCACTATGAAGCACCCTAAGGCACAATGAGGAAGGGGCGTGTGGTATGAAACTCAACGGAGCACAGATAGTTTGCGAGTCCCTGGCGAAGGAGGGGGTGGATATCATCTTTGGCCTCCCAGGAGGAGCGGTGTTGCCGCTATATGACGTGTTCCCCCAATACCCGCATATCCGGCATATCCTGGTCCGCCACGAGCAGGGTGCGGCCCACGCCGCAGACGGTTACGCCAGGGCCACGGGAAAGGTAGGGGTTTGCGTCGCGACCTCCGGCCCAGGAGCCACTAACCTTGTCACGGGGATTGCCTGCGCGGCCATGGACTCGGTGCCCATGGTGGCCATTACGGCTCAGGTCGCCACCCCCTTTATCGGCAAGGATAGCTTCCAGGAGGTGGACATCACGGGCATCACCTTGCCAATCACCAAGCACAATTACCTGGTGGAGCGGGTAGAAGACCTGGCCCATACCGTCAAAGAGGCGTTTCATATTGCCAGGACCGGCCGGCCCGGGCCGGTGTTGATTGACCTGCCCAAGGATGTTCAGGTGGCCGAAACTATCTATCACTACCCGGACAAGGTCAACCTCCCGGGATACAAACCGACTATTCAAGGCCACCCGAGCCAGATAAAAAGGGCGGCAAAGCTGATAAACGAGGCTCAACAACCGGTTATAATCGCCGGGCACGGGGTCATTATCTCCCAGGCATACCAGCAATTGAAGGAATTGGCCGAGAAGGGCCAGGTCCCCGTGGTCACCACCCTCCACGGCATCAGCAGCTTCCCGGAGTCGCACGTCTTAAGCCTGGGATTCATGGGAATGCATGGTATGGCCCAGGCCAATCTGGCGGTTGCCAACTCAGACGTCCTGGTGGCAATCGGCATGCGCTTCGACGACCGAGTGACCGGCAACCTGGCGAGCTTCGCTACTCATGCGCAGGTGGTGCACATAGATATTGACCCGGCGGAGATCGGCAAGAACGTGCGGGTAGCTGTGCCGATAGTAGGCGACGTAAAGGCCGTGCTGGAGAGCCTGAACCCGCTGGTGATGTCCCGTACGCACGGACCGTGGCTCTCACAAATAGACGAATGGCGAAGAAAGCATCCATTGCAATACGAGGTAGACGGGGAGAAGCTGCTGCCTCAGCATGTGGTACGGATGATATGCGAGGTCACTGGCGGAGACGCCATTATCGTCACCGGCGTGGGGCAGCACCAGATGTTCACCGCCCAGTATTACACCTACAACAAGCCCAACAGCTACATCTCGTCCGGAGGCCTGGGGGTTATGGGCTTCGGCCTGCCCGCAGCCATGGGAGTCAAGATGGGACGGCCGGAGGAGACGGTCTGGTGTGTAGACGGGGACGGCAGCTTCCAGATGAACATACAGGAGCTGGCTACTTTGGTGCAGGACAGCATCAATGTTAAAGTGGCTATCTGTAACAACGGCTTCCTGGGAATGGTGCGCCAGTGGCAGAGCATGTTCTACGAGAAGCGATATGTGGGGACACCCCTTTCTGGTCCCGATTTCGCCAGGATCGCCGAGGCCTACGGGATACTTGGGATGCGGGTGACCAGCTTTTCGGAGGCGGAGCCGGCAATACGGCGCGCCATGATGCACGAAGGCCCCGTGGTAATAGACTTCGTGGTGGAGCCGGAAGAGAACGTCTATCCCATGGTGGCCCCGGGCGCCTCGATTACCGAGATGATTCACGCCCCAACTAAGATGCGTGTATAAGGGGAGAAGGAGTTAGAGAATGGCGGGAGGAGCGCCCAAAGTCAAAAGACACACGGTAGTCGCCCTGGTAGAGGACAAGCCCGGCGTCTTGAACCGGATAGTCAGCCTCTTCCGGCGGCGGGGCTTCAACATCGTAAGCCTGACGGTTGGCCCATCGGAAATGCCCGAGCTCTCTCGCCTCACCATCGTGGTTGGGGGCGATACGGTCTCCGTCGAGCAGGTTGTCAAACAGCTCTACAAGCTCATAGAGGTCATCAAAGTAAACGACATCTCGGAGGAGGAGATGGTGGCCCGGGAGCTTGCCTTGATCAAGGTTGCGGCCGCCGACTCTCGCCGGCTGGAGATCATGCACATCGTGCAGGTCTACCAGGGAAAGATCTTGGACATGAGTCCTGATTCCCTCATCATCGAGATGACCGGGGCGGAAGATAAGATCGAATCGTTCGTCCAGGTATTGCGGCCCTTTGGAATCAAGGAGATGGTGCGCACCGGGCGGGCCGCTATGGTACGGGGGTCCGTTGTCTCCGCCAAGCTTCCCGAGGAAGTAGTGCATATTTTCCGGGGTATGCCCTCCAAGGCGGACCTGCGGCGTATGGGGGGCGGGCCTGGAACCTAGTGCTTCGATAGTGGTTCAGTTGTTGTTCGATGGTTGTTCAATTGTGGTTCGATAGTGGTTCAATCGTGATTCAATCGTGATTCGGTGGTTGCTCAATGGTTGCTCAGTTGCGGTTCGGCGGTTACTCCATGGGGTTGTTCAGTCGTCGTTCAATGGTTCTTCGATTGCTGGTTGATAGTTAGCTTGTAGTGGTCAGATGACGAAGGGGTTTGAGGAGTTGCGTGTTTGGCAGTTGGCTCATGCCCTTGCCTTAGAGGTTTATCGTATTTCCGATGCCTTTCCCATTGAAGAGAAATACGCTTCTACATCACAGATTCGTCGTGCAGCGTCTTCTGTCGCGGCAAATATCGCGGAGGGATACGGCCGCCATAGTCGGGCTGAATACCTGCATTTCTTGCACTATTCGCGTGGCTCGTTAATGGAGGCAAAAAGCTATTTATATCTGGCTCGGGACCTGGGCTACTTAACGGCAACCCAAGCGGGTACCATAATGGACGCCATTCGAGACCTTGGCGTAAGGCTCAATAACACCATCTCCGCCCTGTCTCGGCCACCAACGAAGCACAATGAACAACTATCGAACGACGATCGAAAAACAATTGAACCACAATAGAACAACTATCGAAGAACCATCGAACAACTATTGAACCACAAAGGAGTGAAATGACCAAGATCTACTACGACAGCGACGCCAACCTGGACGCCCTGAAGGGCAAGACCATCGCCATTATCGGATATGGCAGCCAGGGGCATGCCCACGCCCTTAATTTGAAGGAAAGCGGCCTGCGGGTGCTGGTGGGCCTCTACCAGGGCAGCAAGAGCCGGTCCCAGGCCGAGGGAGCCGGGTTGGCCGTCAGGTCGGTGGAAGATGCGGCCCGAGAGGCCGATATTATCATGATGCTGGTCCCCGACCAGACCCAGCGTGAACTTTACGCCCAATCCGTTGGGCCGACTTTGAAGGCGGGGAAGACCCTGATGTTTGCCCACGGGTTTAACATACATTTCCATCAGATAGTCCCGCCGCCCGATGTGGATGTGAGCATGATCGCCCCCAAGTCACCCGGCCATATGGTGCGCCGGGTGTACACGGAAGGCTCGGGGGTCCCGGCACTGGTGGCCGTCCACCAGAACCCCTCGGGCAAGGCCATGGAGACGGCCCTTGCTTATGCCAGAGGAATTGGCTGCACGCGCGCCGGTGTCCTGGAGACCACCTTCGCCGAGGAGACAGAGACGGACCTCTTCGGAGAACAGGCCGTCCTCTGCGGCGGGGTCAGCCACTTGGTCAAGGCCGCTTTCCAGACCCTGGTGGACGCCGGCTATCAGCCGGAGCTGGCCTATTTTGAGTGCCTGCACGAGCTCAAGCTCATCGTGGACCTCTTCTACCAGGGGGGCCTTAGCTATATGCGCTATAGTGTGAGCGACACCGCCGAATACGGCGATTACGTCAGCGGCCCCCGGCTGATAGATGATAGGGTGCAGGCTGAGATGAAGAAGATCCTGGCCGAGATTCAGGACGGCAGCTTTGCCCGCCAGTGGATCCTGGAGAACCAGGCCGGGCGGCCCAGCTTCCTGGCCATCCGACATCGGGAGCAGAACCAGCTCATCGAGCAGGTTGGCGCCAAGCTGCGGTCCATGATGACGTGGCTGGGGGCCAAGACGGTGCCGGGGATGTGAGGGGGGAGGGGTACCCCCGGCGGGTATTGCGGATTGGGGGGGCCAAACCCCAGGCTAAAGCTCTGGGGCATAGGGCATAGGGGGCCGAACACAGGAGGCTCCCCTTGGGAGGAACAACCGGGTACCCCGGGCTGGAAGCCTGGGGCATAGGAGTCGGATTGGAAGAGCCGGTCATCTTTCATGTGTGGTTTGCCACCAAGAGGCGGAAGTGGCTGCTCCAGGGGGAATTGGGCAGCGCGGTTCAGGAGCTGCTACAACGCATCGCACAAGAGAAGATGATCGATCTCTTGGAGTGCGCAACGGTAGTAGACCATGTGCACCTTCTAGTACGAGTTGCGCCGCACGGCTTGTCTGAAGCAATGCGTATACTGAAGGGTGCTTCGTCGTATCAGGCGTTCAG
>JAUYDP010000198.1 GCA_030691805.1 Dehalococcoidia bacterium
GCAACTGGGGATGCTGTGATCTTCTCAGGCTTTCCAATTTCGAATACAGGCACTTGGTCTGGGATGGGGGTAGGATACCTGGCCGAAGGCGGGTACGGCACTCAACGCGGCCTTGTCAGCTTCGATACGGCTTCTATCCCCAGCAGCGCTGTGGTGACTACGGCGACGCTGTGGATAGAAGCGTACGCCTACCAAGGTACTGTTAACCTGGACATGTTGGTATCTACCTACCGTGTGACGGCCCCTTGGTTGGAGAATTCCGTCACGTGGCAAAGCCATGGCTCTGCTTTCTCTGTGGCCTATGGCTCAACGATGGTTGGTCAGTACGTCGGATACGTTTCCTTTGATGTCACGCAACTCGTCCAGTCGTGGGTTAACGGCACGATCCCAAATTATGGGATCATATTGAGAGGAGAAACGGAGAGCGGGACCACCCGTGGCAAAATCTTTTACACGCGCGAGGCAGCGGTAGGCGACCGTCCCGTTCTTTCCGTCAGCTACAGATACTAGCGTATCCAGCTTTTCGTCCGCAGTCGCTGCCAGAATGTAACTCAACAGCTTCTTGCGTTCGGATTCCTGGGAAGCAGCCAGATGCGCCTCCGCGATGGCTCGTAGCTGGGGCTCAAGCCCCTACCAGGTGCTGGCCCCGGCGGCTTGAGACGCCCAACCATCACACCCGCCGCGGCTCACCCCTGCATCGAATACCCCCCGTTTATCGCCAGCACCTGCCCCGTGATCCACGAGGCAGCTTCGGAGGCCAGGAAGACCACGGCCGGGGCGACGTCCTGCGTCACGCCCAGCCGGCGAAGGGGATAGAATTTCACCACCTCTTGCCCCCACTGGTCCAGGTACGGGGCCGTGGCCGGCGTGCGAATCCAGCCCAGGGCCACCGCGTTGCAAGTGATGCCGTAACGCCCGTACTCTCTGCCCAGGGACTTCATCAGGCCGATAAACGCCGCCCGAGCGGCCGAGTTCAGGGCCATGCGGGACTGCCCCACACGGGCGGCATCGGTGACCACGCTGACGATGCGCCCCCAGCCCTGCTTCATCATAGGCTCGATAGTGGCCCGGCACAGATAAAGGGGGCCATACAGGGATGGATCAATCGTCTTGTCCCAGTCCTCTCGGGTGGTCTCCGTGAAGGCCTGCTGGATAGAGAACCCGGCGTTGCTGACCAGGATATCCAGGCTTCCCAGCTCGGCCAGGACCTTCTGCACCATGGCCTCGACCTGGTCTCCCTGGGAGATGTCCGCTTTATGCGTGATGGCCCGAACCCCCAAGGCGGCGGCCTCCCGGGCCACCTCCTCCGCCTCCTGTCCGTGGCGGTGATAGTGGACCATCACGTTAACCCCCTCCCTGGCGAAGGAGAGGGCCACCTCCCGCCCAATGCCCCAACTGGCGCCCGTCACCAGGGCCACTCTTCCCTTTAAACCAAGGTCCATGTTTCCTCCCAGCCTAGCGGTTATTCAAGCACGTAAGTACAAGCAGGGGGCCGGTCCCGCCTCCCCTCCCCCACGGGCGAGGCATGCCTCGCCGCTACGGTATCAACCTCCGGCCGTAAACCCGATTTAACGCGGGTCGTCATTGACGGCGTTCAAACCAAGGATTTCGGCCCCTATCAACCCCCGGCCGTAAACCCGATTCAACGCGGAGCCCGCGGAGGGCGCAGAGACCAATTAGATATATCTCCGCGAACTCCGCGGTCTCTGCGATAAAAACCCAACGACGCCCAGAGCCGACTGACAGCCGATAGCTGATGGCTGACCGCTGATAGCTGATAGCTACCCCCCAGCGGGACTCTCGTTCCTTGTTCCCCGTTCCTTGTTCCTGACAGCTATCGGTTCTTGAAGTTTGGCTTGCGCTTTTCGGCGAAGGCGGCCAGGGCCTCTAGCCGGTCGTCAGTCTGGTAACAAAGCCAGGACGCCTCCAGGTCGAAGGCCAGCCCGCGCTCGATATCCGCCCCCGAGTCCACGCACTTCTTGGTCTGCCGGACCGCGATGGGGGCATTGGCCGTTATCTCGTCCGCCAGCTCGAAGCAGGTATCCAGGAGCTTGTCTGGGGCCACCAGTCGGTTCACCAGCCCTATCCTGTCCGCCTCTTTCGCCCCGATAATGCGTCCGGTGAAGAGAAGCTCCTTGGCCCGCCCCATGCCCACCAAGGCAGGAAGCCTCTGGCAGGCGCCCCCTGAAGCGATTATTCCCCAGCGTATCTCCGTCTGGCCGAAGCTGGCGTTGTCCGAGGCGATCCTGATATCCGAAGCCAGGGCTATCTCGCAGCCCCCGCCTAGTGCCACCCCATTTACCCCGGCGATCATGGGCTTGGTCATGTGGTTTATCCGATCCAGAAGGGGGAAGACGTACCGGCGTCTCTGCTGCTCCGTGGCCTGTTTGTCCAGCCCCTTCCTCTCCCGCAGGTCTATTCCGGCGCAAAACGCCTTCTCCCCGGAACCGGTGACGACGATGACCCATATGTCATCGTCGTCTTCCAGGGCGTCCAGGGTCTCCCGTAGCCCTTTGCAGAGCGCCGTGTTCAAGGCGTTCATGGCCTCGGGCCGGTTCATGGTCACCAGGGCAACGTGGTCCCTCTTGTTCAGCAGGACTTCGTCCATAGAGAACTCCGCCTTATTTCATCTTCAAGAGCTTAGCCGCGTTGTGCCTAAGGAGCATATCCGCGACATTCTCTTTGAGGCCCATCGGACCAGTTATGTATTCTATGGCGTTCTTGGCCGGATTAACAGGCCCGTTGGTTCCCCATATAGTCTAGGTGCGTCCGCGGGTCTTCAGGAACTGGACCACGTTGGGCTCCAGGTATTGGGGCTGGTGGGCGCTGATGTCCATATAGACGTTCTCGTGCTTCCAGGCGATGGCGATCATCTCCTCGCACCAGGGCCATCCGGTATGGGACCCTACGATACTCAAGCCCGGGAAGTCCAGGGCCACGTCGTCAAGGTGCATGGGACGGCCCATCTCATTGGGCATACGCTCAGCGGAGTGCCCGACCTGCATCGAGACAGGTATGCCCAACTCCTCGCACTTGGCGTACACGGGATAGCAGAGACGGTGGTTCAAGGGGATACCATAGCCATAAGTGTGCAAGTAGACCCCCTTGAAGCCATATTTCTTGACGGCGGTCTCGATATCACGAAGCTCATCGGTGATATTAGCGAAGAAGTTGACCCCGGCGAAGCCAATGAAGCGCCCAGGGTATTTTTCCATCAACTCTACTACTTCCTCGTAGGGAGTCTCCCAGATAACCTTGTGCTGCTTATACGAAGCCATCTTGACGCAGCAGATGACGGTCGCCTCCACGCCGGCCTCGTCCATCTCGGCGACCAACTCTTCCGGGGTCCTGGGCTGGTAGCGGGCCTCCATGCCCCACCAGACCAGCAGGCGCGCCAACTCCTCGGCGCCCTTGAAGCGGGCTATCCCCTTCTCCGTGTTGAGATAGTTCATCCAGTCTATTGCCTTAACGGCCAATTCTTCCTCCTCTAATAGTGATTTATTTCGGACCCTGATGTGGTCGTTTGCGCATGTTAACCTACATGGATGATACCGGCAATCCGGCTATCGCGAGGCAGGCTATATCCCAAGTTGGAGCGAATTACGGCCCCGCCCCGGGCTAAAGCCATGGGCTGAGAGAACCAAGCCCACTGAAGGGGCTAAGGCTGGATTAAGGATGCCGTTTGGATCCTGCAGACTTCCCTTACCTGACTCAGACGCTGGAGGACCCGGATTGAGTATATGAGAGCCTCCAGTAGGGCATACCTCACTCCTGTGTTCTACTTGCGAGCCCAGCCCCTTTAGTGGGCTTCGGCTTCTCAGCCCGACCTGGCTTTAGCCTCGGGCGGGGCCGCTGCAGCCTCAAAATTATCGTGGTAGCCAGCGGCACTTGCTGGATCATCCCATATTATCCCACGCGGCTTCTTTAGCCCGTTGTCCAGGAATCAGTTTTTGTGCGGCTTCCTGTACGGCCCTGAACGGTGCCCTAGACCCCTCCACAAGAGCTTGGAGGTCCATGTGCGCCAGCAAACGGACCCCCTCCTACTCCTTGTAGCTCTCCCCCGGCTTGAGGATGACCACCCTGGTGCCCGGCGCCTTGGCCGAGACCAGGCGGGCGAATTCCTGGGGGTCCACCTGGGGAAGCATCGGCAGGGAATCGTAATGCATGGGGATCACCACTTTGGACCCTATCCAGGATGCAGCGACAGCCGCTTGCTCGGGGTCCATCACAAATCCCCCGCTGATGGGCAGAAGGGCGATGTCCGGCTTAAAATACTCCCCAACCACCAGCTTGAGATCGGCGCAGAGTCCCGTATCCCCGGCAAAATAGACCCGCTTGCCCTCCCCTTCGATGACAAAGCCCACCGGATTACCAGCGTAGATTATTTCCCCAGTCTCCAGCCCGAGAGCGGCCGAGTGGACAGCGGGCGTCATGGCTACCCTGATGCCTTCAAGGGGGAGCCAGCCGGTGGGGTTGGCGAACATCCCCTCCACCCCTTGCTTGGCAAGAGCAACGAAGAGCTCTGGAGGCGCTATCGCCTTAGCGCCCGTCCTTTTGCACAACTCGACCGTATCGCCCACATGGTCGAAATGGCCGTGGCTTACCAGGACGAAGTCCACCTTGGTAAGTTTGTCCAGGGTAACACCTGCCTTGGGGTTACCGGAAATGAAGGGGTCGGTAATTAGGGTCTTTCCGCCGATCTTAATTTCGAAAGCCGAATGGCCCAACCATCGGATTTCCATAGTACACCTCCGGCTAATGATGTCGTGGGAAATTGTACTGCGGGATAGGGATAGTGTCAACCTCGCGTGGGGGGGTAAGCTATTAGCTTTCAGCTATCAGTTTTCAGCTATTGCCCAGCAGCCTTCAGGGCTGGATGTCTTGGTCCAATGATCCTTGCCCTTTGGGTTAGCTGCAAGCTGTAGCTTCGATGATGAGCAACGTCAAAGGCATGCTCCCCTTACCAGGCAGTTTTTGCGCGCGGGATCAGACGCATGCCTGCCAGCCCCAAAACGAGGAACCCAACCGTTGCGCCCGAGATCCATAGACCCACGGCAAAAGACTCCGGTTGAAAGAGGAACTCCACCTCGTGCCGCCCTGCAGGCACCGACACGGCCCGGAAGAGGTAGTCGGCCCGGTATATCCTGGCCTCCCGCCCGTCTACGTAGGCCCGCCACCCGGGGTAATAGGAGTCGCCCAGGAAGAGGAGGGCGGGGTCCCGCGCCTCAGTCTCCACTAGCACTCTCTGGTCCCCGTACTCTCTGATAGTCGCCGATCCCATCGAGCGGGCAGCAGTTCGCGACTCTGAACCCCCGCCCACTTCCTGTTCCCTGTTCCTGGTTCCTCGTTCCTCTCTTCCCGACTCTCGACTCTCGACCCTCGACTCTGCCCCCAAAGGCTCCTCCAGGAGAACTTCGGCCAAAGGGTCGAAGTCCGGCGAGTTCAGGCGGGCCAGCACGGCTGGACCGTCAGGGAGGAACGCGGCCCGGGGCACCAGAAAGGCTCGGGGGAGGGTACCCTGGTTCTCGTAGATGGTGACTTCCTCGTCAGAGTACACGGGGCGGTACTTTGCCGTGTGATAGGGGCGAACCTCGTATACCGGCGCCCCATCGCTCCCCAGGCCCAGGCCGTAGACCTCCAGGCTGCCGCTGGGAAGGGTGGACTCGAAAGCCACGCGTTGAACGGTAGCGGCTTTGGGCAGGGGGATTGTGGCGAAATAAACGTAGGACGGATAGGACTTGCCGGTCGGGTCCGTCCCCCGCACGATGTCAGCCACCGTGGGCTTCTCATGCCGTACCACCGGCCGCACGTCCTCACGGTCGTAGGCAGCCTCGGCGGTGTGGACGCCGGCCAG
>JAUYDP010000203.1 GCA_030691805.1 Dehalococcoidia bacterium
CCTCAAAGGAGAGGATCGAGGAGGTCGAGAGGCAATTCGAACGCGCCTTCGGACGGCACTACGGTGGCCTGATAGAGGAGTACCGCAGCCAGGATGCCGAAACGGTCCTGGTAACCATGGGAAGCGCTTCCGGGACCGCTAAGGTCATAATTGACCGGCTACGGGACAGGGGCATCCCCATCGGGCTGATCAAAGTACGATACCTCCGGCCCTTCCCTCACGAGCGTCTGGCTCGGGCGCTGGCTGGTAAGAAGGCAATTGGCGTAATAGACCGCAACGTATGCTTCGGGTGGAATTCCGGCACCGTCTTTATGGAGATGAAGGCCGTCCTTGGGCAGATGGGAGTCAAGATACCCATGGCCAACTTCATAGACGGGTTGGCGGGGCTAGACATCACCCTGGAGCACGTGGAGAGGGCGGCTAATATTACCATGAAGGCGGCCCGGGGCGAGCCTTTCCCCGAGGTTTCCTGGTTCCCCTTGGAGTAGGAGGACAGATGGCAAAGAAGCACCTTATCATCGGCTGCGGGTCGGCAGCCCTCAGCGCCCTGGAGAAGATTCGCAGCATCGCCCCGGACGACCAGGTAAAGCTGGTGACCATGGAGGACTGCCCGCCCTATTCGCCCACCGCCCTTCCATACCTGCTTTCCGGGCGGGTATCAGAAGAGGCCCTCTGGATGCGCCCGGATGGTTACTTCGATGACATGAAAGCAACCCTGGCCAAGGGCAAGGAGATGGCAAAAGTCCTGCCCGCGAGCAAGGAAGTGGTCTACCAGGGCGGGGAACGAGAGGGATATGACACCCTCCTTATCGCAACAGGATCGGAGCCTATCCATCCTCCCATCGAGGGACTGGAGGAGGCCGGTTTTATTGGCTTCCGCTCCTTTTCAGACTATCGCTCCCTGGCCGGACGGCTGGCCGGCAAGAAGCGTGTGGCTGTCCTGGGTGGCGGTCTCATCGGCATGGAAGTAGCTATCGCCCTGTTGGAAAAAGGCCACCAGACGCATATCGTCGAGAAGGAGTCCAGACTTCTTCCCCTCTACTTCGACGCCGGGGCGGAGGGTCTGATTCGGGAGGTCTTCGAGAGTGAAGGCGCCGGCCTCCATACCGGCACTGAGGCAACCGGCGTAAGTAAGAAGAATGGCGCAATAATTCTTGGCCTTTCAGATGGCAACTCTCTGGAAGCGGACCTGCTGGTTACCGCCGTGGGGGTTAAGGCCAAGACTGCCTTCCTTGCCTCTTCGGGAGTTAAAGTGAACCGGGGCATTGTGGTAGACGGCGCCATGCGCACCACCGTAACCGATATCTACGCCGCCGGCGACGTGGCCGAAGCCCCCGGTTTCTTCGATGAGACGGGCCTCAACCCCATTCTTCCCAGCGCCGTGGCCCAGGGCCGGGCGGCCGGGGCGGCCATGGCCGGCCAGCCGGAGCCTTATGAGGGCTGGCTACCTATGAACGTTTTCAACTTCTTCGGGCGCATGGCTTTCTCCGTGGGCCTGTCCATGGCCCAGGGAGGAAACTTTGAGGTGATAACCGCCTCGGATCGCAAAGCCAAGAGCTACCGGAAGCTGGTCCTACGGGACGGGCGGCTGGTGGGGGCCATGTTCTTGAACGTTTCGGCCGACCCAGGCGTCTTCGTCTACTTGGTCAGGAAGCGGCTGGACATCGGCGCTTACCAGAGATCCTTGCTGGAAAAGCCTCGAGAGGTGGGACGCTACCTGATGACGGCCAATGAGAAAAAAGAAGCTACGGTCATAGAATAGGAGCGAAGAATGAATGCCTTCTATGATACCCTCGATCTGAAATACGACGCCTGCCCGCCCGACTGTTGGGCCTGCGAGGAGGCCTGCGCCAAGGCCCGGGACGGAGGCAACGTCCTGGAGGGCGGGCGCATCAAGAGCATGCATCTGCCGGAGCTTAGCTTCAACGGGGCGCTAACCTGCATCCAGTGCGGTGTGCCCGAATGCCAGGCCGTCTGTCCCACCGGTGCCATCGTCAAGGACCGAGAGACGGGCACGGTCAAGATCCAGGAGTCCAAGTGCGTGGGATGCGCACTTTGCACCCTGGCATGCCAGTACGCAGGCGTCTATTACGACCAGGTCAAAAAGCGGGCCTTCAAGTGCGACCGCTGCGACGGCAACCCCCTCTGCGTGGACGCCTGCCCGTACGACGTGCTTTCCTACTCCCGAAATGGGGTTCTCCGCAACCACCTGAAGTACGAGGACAGCTTCGCCACCGGCACTGGACTCTGCTTCGGCTGTCCGGCGGAGCTGGCCGTGCGCATCACCTCCCGTATCATCGGCCCCGAGGCTATAATCTTCGGCTCCCCCGGCTGTGTTTCCATACTGACCGTTGGCTTTGGCACACAGGCCACTACCCGCCATCCAAGCTTCATGTGCCTGTTAAACAACACCGCAGCCAGCATGACCGGGGTCAAGCGGTATTTTAATAAAGTAGGGCGAGACGTCAAAACCGTCGCCTTCGTGGGGGACGGCGCCACCGTGGATATCGGGTTCCAGGCACTCTCGGGCGCAGCGGAACGGGGCGAGAACATCGTCTACATCTGCTATGACAACGAAGCCTACATGAACACGGGCATCCAGCGCAGCGGCAGCACCTCCTTACTGGCCTGGACTAACACCACCCCGGTAGGTAAGCTCCGGCGGGGTAAGGAGACGCCCGGCAAGAACGTGCCGCTAATAATGGCCTTCCACGGGGCGCCCTACGTAGCCACAGCCACTATCGGCTATATGGACGACTACGCTCAGAAGCTGGAGAAAGCCCTGGAAGTCAAGGATGGCCTGGCGTACATCCACCTGCTCTCCCCGTGTCCCACGGGCTGGCGGTCCGATACCGACTCCGGCATAGAGCTGTCCAAAGCAGCCGTGGAGACCAACTACTTCCCCCTATGGGAAGCGGACCATGGCAAGTTCCGGATGACCCACGACGTGAAGAAGCCACGGCCCATCGGGGATTTCACCCATCTAATGGGCCGGTATTCACACATCGAGGGCGAGGTGATGGAGGAATTACAGCGCTCCGTTAACGAGCGCTTCGCGCTGATACAGGCGCTTTGCGATATGTAGTTGAGAATAATCGTCTGCGTAAAGCAGGTGCCCGACCCAGAGGCCCCTGCCGGCTCCTTCACCCCCGACCCCCAGAGCCAGCGGGTGGTGGTCCGTCGGGGCGTCTCCCAGGTACTGAGCACCTACGACGAAAACGCCATCGAGGCCGCCCTACGCCTAAAGGACAGCCAGGGTGGCACGGTCACCCTCTTGGCCGTTGGACCGCCCCAGTGGGCGGACTTCTTGATAGAGGCCATGGGCACGGGGGCCGACCAGGCATTCCTCCTCAGCGACGCCGCCTTTCAGGGGGCCGATAGCTTCACCACTGCCGGCATTCTGGCCAAGGGCATTCAGAAACTGGGGGAATATGACCTGGTGCTCTTCGGACGCCAGGCCGCCGACACCGACGCCGGCATCGTTGGCCCGGCCGTGGCCGAGCACCTGGGCCTGCCCTGCGTGACCATCGCCCGCAGCATCGAGATATCCGGCCAGGTGGCACGGGTTGAGCGGCTTCTGGAGGAGGGCTACGAAGTGCTGGAGACACCGCTACCGGCCGTCATGACCGTCACCTCCGAGGCCCTGAAGCTCCGTTACGCCACTATGGACACTATCATGGCCGCCACGGAACGGGAGGTCCCGATATGGGACTCCGGCGACATCGGCGCTGACCCCCAGGAGATAGCCGGTATAGGGGCGCGTGTCAGGGTAGTAAGGCTAGAGCCGCCGCCGGCTGGCGGTGAGTGCCGCATCGTTGAGGGCAAGGACGAGGCCGAGAAGGCCTCCAACCTGGCCCAAGTGCTGCGGGCGGATACGCTGCTGTAGGGCGAAGGGTCATGGGGCAGGGGTCATGGGTTTAGGGTGTAGGGTTGGGGTTGGGACCAATCAGCAGATTACGCAGTTTAAGCAGATATAATTTTTTGTGCTGATGGAGAACTCGCAGTTTAGACAAAAGTTCCCCTGACATTTTACGTTTGGTTAGCCTTGGAAAAAGTGCATAAGTGTAGCCAGAAAAAGGTTGACATAGGCCGCGCACCGCGCTATGATCCTGGT
>JAUYDP010000264.1 GCA_030691805.1 Dehalococcoidia bacterium
ATACGCTAATCATCTGGCCAACTGTCCGTTCTTTACCGACGGCTCCTGCGGGGCCTGCATCCAGCGGTGCCCGGCCGGAGCCATCAGCGCTCAGGGGCATGACAAGATAAAGTGCCGGGAGGAGATGTACGGAGTCCAGAAAGCATGGCTGGAAAAGCCCGGCTATATAGGGAATTACGCCGGATGCGGCCTTTGCCAGACCAAGGTGCCCTGCGAGTCCCGGATACCTCGTGCGGCGCAATGAGACTCATCTGTGGTATGAGGCCATCCCGGTAGTTAATAGAACCATCATCGTCTCAAGAAATCGAGGAGGATAACCCAATGCCTACAGTCTACAATTACGATGTGCTCGTGGTGGGGTGCGGGCCGGCCGGCTCCATGGCGGGCATGGCCGCCGCCCGGGGCAGGGCCAAGACCCTGATCATCGAGAAGAAGAAGGACATCGGAATCCCCGTCCGGTGCGCCGAGTCGGTGGCCGGTCTTCACGTTTATGAGAAGCGTCTGGGCATCAAGGTGGACCCCGCCAGCATCTCTAACGATAACGTGAACAGCATGGTCCTATATTCCCCCTCCGGCAAGGAGTCTGGGGCGCACCGGATCAAGTCTTCCATCGTGGAGCGGCGGCTCTTCGATAAGGACCTGGCCCGCCACGCCATCCGGGCAGGGGCCGAGCTCCTCATCAACACGCGTGCCCTGGATGTGCTCAAAGAGGGAGACGTCGTTCACGGGATCAAGGCCAAGAGCGACGGAGAGGAGATCGAGATCCAGGCCAAGGTGGTCATTGGCGCTGATGGCTTTGTCTCCAATATAGCCCGCTGGTCCGGCATGAAGCGTCCCGAGTTGTCGTTCCAGTGCTACTCCTTCGAGTTCATGGGCCTGAAGCAGGACCCCAATACTATACCTATCTTCATCGGCAAAACCTTCTGTCCGGGGGCCCATGTCTGGTGGATGCCCAAGGGGCCGGACTCCGCCGACGTCGGAATCGGTGTGTTGAATGGTTTCCTGGGGAAGAACGTCTCCCTCCGAACGCTCTTCAAGAACTTCATGGCCCACCCTGTGGCCAGCCAGATGCTGGCGGGGGCTACTCCTACCGCCCGGATGACGGGGACCACCTGGTACGGGGCGCCCGCCGACAAGACCTACGGGAACGGGGTGCTCCTGGCCGGTGACGCCGGGTCTATCGTTTGGGTGGCCCACGGGGCGGGCATCGCCATGTCCATGAGCAGCGGCTACCTGGCGGGCCAGGCGGCGGCCCAGGCGGTGGAGGTGGGCGATGTCTCTGCCCGCAGCCTTTCGCGCTACGAGACCAGTTGGAAGTCCACCATCGGTAAGAGCGTCCTTCCCCAGGTGGAGTCGGCCAGGGTGTTCCGGGAGTTGGTGGCCACCGACGAGATGATGGACCAGGCGGTCGAGGATATCGGGACCGAGGTGCTGGCCATGCTCATTCACGGCCGGGGCTACATCGAGCAGGTCAAGGAGTGGCTGCGGGAGTACAGGAAGAAGCACTGCTAAGCGGCTTAGCACAATCATATTGACATTTTACTATTCTAGTATTTTTGAGGTCCACAGTGATACAGTGGTACTGCGTAACGTAGGGCGCCATGATGAAGCCCTTGGGAACCCATAGGAGCATGAGATGTTAACGTACACCAAGGTCACCAGACACGGGCAAATAACCCTACCAGTTCTTGTCCGCAGAGAACTAGAAATAGAAGAAGGGGATATCATAGAGATCTCGGTGGAAAACGACCGGGCCGTGCTAGTACCCAAGAAGTTGGTTGATAAGAACCAGGCTTACTTTTGGAGCAAGGCCTGGCAGGAAGGGGAAAGAGAGGCCGACCAGGATATTAAGGAGGGACGGGTTAAGAGCTTCCAATCTGTCGAAGAACTATTTGAAGAATTGGGTTAATATTCTAGATTGCCAGTGAAAACCATAAAACAAACCTACCTGATAGAAGCTCCACCCCAACGGGTCTTCGAGGCCCTGACCAACGCCAAGGAGATATCGGCCTGGTCGGGCAGCGAGGCCGAGATGGACGCCAGGCCCGGCGGAGCGTTTTCCCTCTGGGACGGGTCAATCCTCGGGACCAACCTGGCGGTGGAGCCCGACAAGAAGCTCATGCAGAGCTGGAGAGAGGCCCGCTGGACCGCGGACTCCACCGTAACCTTCACGCTCACACCCGATGGGGAGGCCACCAGGCTAGACCTGCTGCACGAGAACGTCCCTGACGATGCATATGACGACATCGCTGAGGGCTGGGATATCTATTACCTGGGAGTTATCAAGGAGTATCTGGAGGGTAGCCGGGGCTAGCAGTCATCTTGCCGCATACTATAATGGCAATAGGGAAAGCGACCGCTTTTAGATGCACCTTATTCCCAACGGATGGGAGGTAATGGCAAAGGAGGAGCCCAATATGAGCAACGGTTCTCCTCCAAAGACTGAAACGGATAACGGATGCGTGGCATACCCTTGGTTAACCGCTCTTAGTGCTGCATCCGTTATCCGTTACTCTTATCCGTTATCCGTTGGGAATCATTGGTCCCCCCAGCCTTAGATTCCCCCCAGCCAGTACCCACCAGCCCCTCCTACCTGCTATACTAAACGCAACTTAAGCTACCGAAAGGCCCATCAGGGCCCATCGTCTGCGTTGGTGTTGGCCGCAACTCAGGCGGCACTTAGCTGTATCAGGAGGCAGGCCATGGCGGAAAGATACACCCCCTCTGGCATCCCGCTGAAGCCGGTCTACGGGCCGGAAGATGTGGGCTACCTGGCCTACGACCGGGACATCGGTAGTCCAGGCCAGTACCCATATACCCGAGGCCTCTACCCTCTGGGCTACCGTAAGGTCTCCTGGATGAAGCGCCAGGTCAGCGGCTACGGACTTCCGGAGGAAACCAACCGCCGCCAGAAGGAGCTGATGGCCCAGGGACAGGAGGGCTACGGCGGCCAGCCCACGGTGATGCTGACCTTCGATTACCCGTCTAATTATGGCTACGATAGCGACCATCCCCTTTCCGTAGGACAGGTGGGTAAGACCGGTGTGGTGGTGGACTCCCTGGAGGATATGGAGCGGCTCTTCCAAGGATTACCCCTGGACCGCATGCACACGGTATTTATCGTTGATGCCCCGGCGCCCATTGTCCTGGCGATGTACGTGGCCCACGCCGAGGCTCAGGGCATTGGGCGGGGCTGCCTGCGAGGCTCCATCACCAACAACACCCTGGGGGCATTCATCGGTAATAATATGTACGTCTTCCCGCCTCGAGCCGGCCTGCATCTTATGATGGACATGGTGGCCTTCTGCACCCGGGAGATGCCCCTCTGGAACACCGTGAACCTCATTGGCATCAACATCCGGGAGTCAGGGGCCAACGCCGTACAGGAGCTGGCCTTCGACCTGGCCATGGGAGTGGAGGTGGTCAAGGCCGGCCTGGGTCTGGGGCTGGCCGTGGACGACTTCGCCCCGCGCCTGTCCTTCCACTTCGGCCTTCACCGCAACTTTTTCGAGGAGGTCTGTAAGATACGGGCTGCCCGCCGCCTCTGGGCGCGGACCATGCGCGAGCGGTTCGGCGCCCGCAACCCAAAATCCTGGCAGATGCGGATGCTGACCCAGACCTGCGGCTCCAGTCTCGCCTACGAAGAGCCGCTCAACAACATTGCCCGGGTGGCCCTGGGGGCCATGGCTGCCGTAATAGCGGGGACCCAGGCCCTGGCCACCGCCTCCTACGACGAGGTCTACGCTATTCCCACCGACGAGGCCCAGCGTATTGCCCTACGCACACAGCAGATCATTGAGCACGAGACGGGCGCCGCCGACGTGGCCGATCCCCTGGGCGGCTCGTATTACGTGGAGTGGCTGACCGACCGTATAGAGCAGGAAGCCCGCTCCTACCTGGAGCGCATAGAGAAGATGGGCGGCTACGTTGCAGCCCTGGAAAACGGCTTCGTCCTTCAAGAGTTGGCCCGCTCGGCCCTCAAGTCTCAGCAGGAGATCGAAAACGGCCAGCAGGTGCTGGTGGGGGTCAACCGCTACCGAACCGGTGAGCGGGCGCCGGTGGACGTGTTCGAACACGACACCGAAACGGAGCGCATCGCCGTGGACAGGCTCCAGCGTCTACGAGCTAATCGTAACGGCGACCTGGTCCAGGGGCAATTGGAGGCAGTTCGCGAGGCCGCCCGGAGCGGCCGGCCCCTGATGCCCATTTTCATCGAGGCGGTAAAAGACGGGGCCACCATGGGCGAGATCATGGGAGCACTCAAGGATGTCTTTGGAGAAGACGCCCGTACGCCGGTACTGGCGGGATTGAGCTAGGGGACCTTTACAAGTGCCGAACTCTATAAGCACGATCCTGAAAAATAATGGCACGGTAGAGATGAACCATCCTGTTAGATATCCCCTCACGTCCCAGCCCCTTTAGTGGGCTTCGGCTTCTTAGCCCATGGCTTTAGCCTAGGGCGAAGCTACTCCCCCGTGCTCGTTTCGGGTTAGTTGGACCTCTTATAGATTCTAACGTATTCCGCGCTCTGGTAGTCTGACTCCAGTATGCTATAATCCGGGCTAGATTCCACTACACAGGAGGAAACCATGCCCAAGGAGATCATCGCCCCGCCAGACGTTGTGCCTGCCCGGGGATACTCCCACGCCATTAAGGCCGGCAACACGGTTTACGTCGCTGGACAGGTAGCCTGGGACATCAACGGCAACCTGGTGGGCAAGGGCGACTTCGAGGCCCAGGCCCGGCTGGCCCTGGAGAACCTGAAGCGGGTTCTGGCGGCGGCGGGCGCCCAGATGACTGACGTAGTCCAGTTGAACTACTACATTCGCAACCTGGAGGACGTTGCCAAGATGCGGAACCCCTACCGGGAATACTTCGGCAAGTACTTCCCCTGCCAGACCCTGACGGTTATCAGCAGCCTGGCTGATCCGGATCTGCTGATCGAGATTCAGGCCATTGCGGTCATAGATTAGGGTTTAGGGTCTAGAAGTCCGGCCGAAAACCCTGAAAAACGGCCGTCGGCGCCAAATTTCCAAGTGGTTTTGGCCGGGAATTCTGCCAATTTGGACTTTCCGGCCGGACTTCTAGTGACTCTGTATGTCGCCCGACCGCAAAAAGCGCGAGGCGCTGCGTCGAACCACATTACAGGGGGTTTTGGGACGCGCCGGTGGATGTTATAGAGGAAGACCTTTGGCCCGGCCCTACTGAAGACGCTGCTAAAGGATATAGGATGGTCTGAAGAAGACCTGCGCCGGTTGAAGCTAATCAAATAGGGGAAATGAGCACGCGGGTCCCAAAGGAGGCCACCTGATAGGCATACCGGTGCTTGTAGTGATCACACAATTGATTGCGGGGTGTAGTCTCAGTACTGCGCCAGGCTCCCCTCATGCCGGGCGCGGTTGAAGCCCGCCTGGAAGGCCCAGAGTCCCAGAGGAACAGTCGCTACGGTGAACAGGAATAGTATCGCCAGCTCCCAGCGTACGTCGTACAGCGTAGCGCCATTGATGAGCGCCGCCCGCAGGGCTCGCAGGGCATGGGTGGTGGGCAAGGCCATGGAGACCGCCTGAAGCCAGTCCGGAAGCACCGTGATAGGGTAATAGACTCCGCTGAGCAGGCCCGAGAGGACACCCCACAAGAAGCCAATGGGGTCGCCGTGCTTGCTGACCATTATTACCCCCGCCGAGATCATCCCCAGCCCTGAGATGCTGGTCAGGGTCAGCAGGAAGATGATGATGGTGGCCGGTAGATCAACGGTGAAATGCACCTGGAAGGCCACGGCTAACATTACAAAGGTGACCAGAGAGGTGCTGACCGGCCAGAGGAACTCCCAGAAGGTGGAATAAATCACCAGGAGGGTGAGAGGGGTGCGGGCCATCCACCAGTGCTCGATGATGCCCAGCGCCTGCTCCGACGAAACCGAGCCGCTGTACGAGCGGAGGGCCAGGCTGATGAAGGAGTTGAATGTCGTGCCGACCACGATGAAAGCAGCGGCGTTATTGCCGTATTCAGCCAGCAGGCTGGAGTTGCCCGCCTCGATGAGCCTGGAAAGGTAATAGAAGGAGACCGCCCCTACCAGCATATTCACGAAGTTTAAGGTGAAGGCCAGCCTGTAACTGGTATTGTGAATGAACCCTCGCTTTATAAAGACCCAGGCGCTATACATCTCTTTTTTCCACCAATTTAATAAAGACATCCTGAAGCCGGGGCCGGATTACCCCAACCTGTAATGCCGGGACCCCTTCCTGGACCAACCACCTCAGCACAGCCGTCACGTCTTGCTCCGGCGCTTCGGTATAGACCTTGAGGGTAGCCCCATCCCCTTCGACTCTACGGACAAAGGGCAGGCCAAGCAGGCGCTCCGGAAGGTCAGCGCGCCCGTCGGCCAGCTCCAGCCCTATGGCCTCCGGACGGACCAGCCGGCGCATCCCCTCCGGCGTGTCCTCGTGAATTATCCGGCCTTCGCTCATCATGCCTACCCGGTCGCACAGCTCGGTGACCTCCTCCAGATTGTGGGTTACCAGGAGAATGGTCTTGCCCTGCCGCTTCAGGTCGTGGAACACCTCTCTCATACGCAGGGCCGAGGCGGGGTCGGTGCCCGTGGTTGGCTCATCGCATAGATACACCGGACGGTCCAACATCAGCGCCCGGGCCAGGTTGAGTCGCTTCTTCATGCCGCCGGAGAACTGGCCGAAGGGCGTGCGCCGGTCCGCCCACAACCCCATCTGTTCCAGCACAGCCTGCGTCGCGGCCATTGCCTCATTCCTTCCCAATCCATGTATGGAGGCGAAGAACTCCAGGTTCTGGACGGCGTTCAGACGCCAGTAGAAGGAGCGCTCGCCGCCGAAGTTCAGGCTAATAGAGTCCCGGACCTGCCGGCTTTCCTTGTTGATATCGAACCCGTTGACCGTGCCGGTGCCAGAGGTCGGGACCACAAGGGTGCATAGCAGTGCCACCAGGGTGGACTTACCGGCCCCATTAGGACCGATTAGCCCGTAGATCTCCCCTTGGTCTATAGTAATACTCACCCGGTCCACGGCAATCTTGGAGCCGAAAGCCCGGGCCAGGTCGAGCGTCTTAATCATAGCTGCTTGCCAGAATCATTATCTCTATTGTATGGTTTCTCCACCATGTGCGCCACCTGGCGGGGCCTTCCTACCCGGCAAAGGGAGTGCTATGCTTCCTCCAAGGGCGTCAAAGGAAACATACCATGTTAGGAGGTTTATATGTCGAACAAGCTCAAGACCCGCGGGAGGTGGCGGACGAAGCTGGAGAAGAGACAAGAGCCAAAACTGGTAGATGTGCCGGAAGCCTGGGTGGCAAAGTATGGTGAAGGCCAGATGCTGATCGCCACGCCGCTGCTGGTTGACGGGCTGATACGACAGGTCTCAAACGGCCGGCTGGTTACCATTGACCAAATCAGGGAGCACCTGGCGAAGGATTTCGGGGCTGGATCCACCTGCCCGTTAACCACCGGCATCTTCATCCGCATATCGGCGGAGGCCGCCGTCGAGGACATGGACGCCGGCAAAGAGGATTGCACTCCCTACTGGCGGGTAATCCGGGGTGACGGCAGCCTGGTGGATAAGCTCCCCGGCGGCGTCGAGGCCCAGTCAGAGCGTCTCAGGGAAGAGGGACATACGATAGAGGTTGGGAGGGGCAAAAAGACGCCGAGGGTAGGGGGCTTCAAGGAACGGCTGGCCAAGCTGCGAGGCGTAATCGCAATTACGTAGTAGAGCACCCAACAACCACTGCACTTCACTGGCGCAATGCAAATGCAAAAACGCATTGACATCATCCATTGGTAATGCTAGGATCAAAGTGGAGGTGACAGGTGGCTATTGCGAAAGTAACCTACAAGGGTCAGGTGACAATACCTAAAGGGGTCCGGCAGGAACTCGGGATACAGGATGGAGATTCGGTACTCTTCCGAGTCGAGGACGGGAAGGCCACGTTGACGAGGATAAAGCGGGTCGATCTACTTGATCTTTACGGCGCATTCCCAGCGACCAGGCCTTTCCCCGGCGAGGAGGCGATCCGCGCCGAGGTCCGGCAGCATGTCGCAGAGCACGTAGCGAGGATACCAGACTAGGCTGTGGTTGATGCTTATGTTGATTCCAACGTCCTGATCCGCTTCTTCACCAGGGACCATCCTGAAATGGCTGAAAGAGCCCGGCAAGCACTGGCGGCGGCGGCCGAGGGCAGAATCAAACTGTTTCTTACTCCGGTGGTGCTGGCTGAGGTAGTCTGGACGCTAAACTCGTTCTACCGCTACGGGCGTAGGCAGATTGCAAACGATCTCCTGTCGTTGCTAGCGTTCCAAGGCGTCGAAGTGCCTGACCGAGAGGTCGTCGCCGTTGCCATCTCCCTTTACGGGGAGAGGGGCATGGACTTCGGAGATGCCCTCCTGGCAGCCTACGCTCTCGTCGAGGGCCCGAGGCAGGTCTGCACCTTTGACCGCCACTTTCGAAGCATCCCGGGGCTGGCGGTCCTGGAGCCGGGGAGTGCGCCCAACCCGACGGGAGGAAATTGACTGGGCAGACCTGGCACGGACGTCGTTAACCCGTGGCCTTCGCCTTCTGACGCAGGCGCTCCAGTATCCACATACGTGCCAGAGTCGTCGGCCCTACGCCAAGCTCGCGGGCCTCTTGCCTCAGTTCGTCCCACTTCTCGGCGGAAAGCCGGACCGGGATAACCTTATCCAGTGGCGCCTTCACCTGCGCCTCGACGACCTCGTCGCTCTCGTCCCAGGCGTGGCCCAGTTCTATCCGCTTTATCTCGCTGTCCAAATCAGCCATCTTACCGGCCTCCCCTCGCGGAAACGTAAAGGCGCCTCTCGCTCCCTTCCATATCTCGCGCCGTGACAATCTTCCAGTTGCCTCCGCCCAGATAGGTGCGCCGGAGGCGTACCTGAATCTCTTCAAGGTAGGTTGGGAGTCATTATAAAAGAATCAATGGCTTCTGAGATACCTTAGAGAGCATTGCTGAGAGCCGTGCGTGCCTGTTGACAAGGGCCTTAAGTGCCCTAGTATCTTCGGCAGAGAGTCCGCCACAACGGCCGAAAGAAAGAGATATCTCCTTATGGACCTGATGGCCTATTGGCGCTGGGACAACTATATTAATGACCTCAACGAAGGAGCGAGGTTTAACTTCAATTCTAACCAATCAAGGCTCCATTCGGCTATTGAGAAGTGCGACGAATAGAGGTTATCCACGCTCCAGGAATCCATTATTCCTCCTCGCACCCAGGCAATCTTGGATGGAGGTAAAATACTGAAGGCTTACTGTGTTGGTGGGCTCGGCAGGGTTCGAACCTGCGACCAACCGGTTATGAGTTAGCCAGAAAGCGTCCACCTCGCCCCACCAGGGTTCATTTCGTACGTAAAAAGCCGCCGGAGAGTTCGCCAAAATACGCCGCCGGTTGCTATCAACCGCCTGGGTTGGTATCAGGGTTGGTATCAATCTGCAGCCCCTGAAGCATGTTAGGATCGGTAACGGGCCTTCTATGTCTGTGCTGAGTCGCATACTCATAATGCATTTTGACGCTGCTAATTTGCGGAATTTTCTCCCATTCAAGGGCTGGAGGCAACCCCAGTTCTGATTTCAGAAGCCTCAGCAACAAGGCCTTTGCCTCATAGGTCTCTTGGAACCCAATGTCGGACCTACTGCCGTGGACCAAGTCCGAACGCACCCGGGCCAGGCGCTTAAACTTGGAAGCAGCAGCGTTCTCCCAGCCGCGACGCGCGATATAGAACTTGGCCCGCTCGGTCAATGTGGCCTCAGTGAGCTTCTGCCGCAGCATGCTCGCGTCATCCTTGGTAGGTTTCTTATCCAGATGCTTCAACAAGCTGTCGAATCGTGCGCTTCGGCGCACAACGTCTGGAGCCGGACCGTATTCTGACAGGTGCGCATTCAGGATTGCCTCAATGCCAATGAAATAGGCCAAGAACTTGTCGCCGGCCAGTTCGGAACGTCCTCCTTTTTCGTACCAGCGCAATGCGAGGTGGACAGCGCGATCCATTCGTTTATTCCCGCCCAGTAGGGGAAGGGTTTGCTCGATAATGTCTAGCTCTTTCCCATCTGCTTGCCGAGGGAAACTGGCGGTTATGCCAATGGGCAAAAAACCGCGCTGCTGACCCGATGACGCCTCGTATGGCTCAGAGGATATGATTGGCCCCAGGGCTTGGTCGCCCATGATTGCCGCAAGAAGCCCCAGATAAGAGTATGCCGCGAACTCCGCAGCCTCGGCCGATTCCCCGGAGGCAACAATATCTATGAAACGCCCCTCCGCTTCATAACTTCCAGAGAATTGGCCAGTCAGCGACACTTCGTTTTCGGTAACGTCTACTTGATCCATTGGCGCTGCCTTTTCTCCTCTTATTAGCCCTTCCACTAGCCGGATGCGGGTATTCCCAAATGCAAACACAACGTCCTCTGGCCATCCCAGGTACGGCATAGCCACGACTAAGCGGTGAAATAGGCCATAGTAGGGCACATGCAGCAACACCGTAGGAGGAGCCAAGAGTATAGCGGGAGGAGCAAGGAGGCCGTTATCCCATATCCTCGTGACTACCAGATCATTTATCACCCTTTCCCATCTGACCTGGAAAGCCCGCTCCAACGCCGATGGATCGTCAATACTATCCAACAAAAGCGCTCCGTATTCATCCGGCGGGGACAGCACGATGGAGCCTTTCGGGTCAGTAAGAGACTCGGACCACTGGGGTTGCGTATCTCGAGACGGCGATGTAGCAGTCTTGAAAGTAGCGTTAGCATCAATATCCCAACTCAGGATACCACGCCGGTATTGTTCCATGCTGAGCCTCAAGTTCCCATCCACAACGGAATTGGTGCATTCACCTGTCTCATCTGGCCCAATTCTAGTAAAGTTAGCCCCTGAAGGCAAAAGCCTTGATAGGTCGTGTCGCTTCATTGAACACAAATACAAGGTTCTCCCAGGGCGCCTCCAAGAGCCGCTCCCTGCTTGAATGCCCTTTCGTCGTGGCAGGTAGATTCTGGCGGCCCGCTGTCTATCCCCACGATTTGGCGGTCTCTTCCAGCTATATTGGAGAGGCCGCCACAGGCCCACAAAAAAAGCTCGGCCCTTTGTGCGCGGCCGTTGCCTGAGGCCGGGCCGATGTGGTAGGCCCGGCCTCAACCAGAGGAGATCGCCGATCAGTCCACGTCCAGCAGGCGTAGTTCACCAACCTCCCTGGTAGCCCTCAGGTCAATGACCCGCTGGTTCGAAGAGCCGCGATAAGGCAGGCGTCGCTCATGCAAGGCAACTACATATGGCCCATCGATGACCACGTCGGCCAGCTCCAGGACCCGCCGGACAGCAGGGTCGGTTGACCAGGCAACCTCCTCATACGTGTAGCCAGTGTACACTGCAACGTGGATACCGGTGGCCTTGAGGCGAGCTGCCAGTTCAGCGCATGCTTCTGGCTGGGCCAAAGGCTCGCCTCCGGATATGGTGACGCCATCCCGTGGGTAATCCGGCCGCAGGAGTTCGGCCAAGACCGCATCCAGTGTCATAAGTATCCCGGCTTCGAAGTTTTGACTGTGGCTATTCCGGCATTCGGCACAGCGTCGAGGGCATCCCTGGGCGAAAAGCACGCTTCTCAGACCAGGCCCATCCACCATGGACTGGTGGGCGAAGCCAGCAACCCGAACCATGCCCGATATCTCGGCATCAGCACGCGTCGGTTGACTAACTTGGGGTGGTGGACACTGGCCGCAATCCAGGTCCACAGTTCCACCCAGGCGAGCTGCCAGGGTAGTGAGGAGGGCCGAATCGGCCCCCCTCACTACCAGTTCCCCCGAATAGGGGTTGATTGAAAACTCCGTTTCTGTCACCGCTTTACCCTGGTCTGCTCTTGGGGCGAGACCC
>JAUYDP010000389.1 GCA_030691805.1 Dehalococcoidia bacterium
TTGGAACCTATGAGACTTCAGACCAAACTTCTCATTGCAACTAGCAACGCTCACAAGATGCGGGAATACTGCGATCTGTTGACCGGGCTACCAATCGCTTTGACTTCTCTGCCCGAGCAGGTCATTACGGTAGAGGTAGAAGAACATGGGAGCACCTTCCAGGAGAACGCCGCCATCAAGGCCAGGACCTACTGCTCCATCAGCGGGCTGTTGACCCTGGCCGACGATTCGGGTCTTGAGGTTGACGTCCTTGGAGGAGAGCCAGGCATTTACTCTTCCAGGTATGCGGGGCCGGATGTCAGCGATGGGGAACGGATTGATTTCCTTCTGTCAAAGATGAGAGATGTTCCATGGGAGCAGCGAAAAGCGCACTTCAGAGCCGTAATAGCAATTGCGGACCCAGAAGGCGGACTCTGGATTTGTGAAGGACGATGCGAAGGGTATGTAGCTTTCCAGCCTCGAGGAGAGCACGGTTTCGGATACGACCCCATCTTCTATTTACCGGACTTGGCGCTGACCATGGCGGAGCTGCCTCCCTTCGTGAAGAACCAGATCAGCCACCGGGCGGAGGCTGCCTGCAAAGCCGGGAGAATCCTTGCGGAGCTGGCCTCTTCGCTGTCGTGATGACAGGCGTCAAGATTTCTCGGGCGGGGGTCTGCACTCCAAAGGCGAGCGCGAAAACATGACGCCCACCCGTGATGACAAGCGTCCTTTAGTCCCACGTGTTTTCGTAGTAGAATAGCGCTAGAGGGCATTTGGAGGAAAAGCGGGCTTATCTAGCCAAGGCCCAGGAGAGCCTGGCCTGTGCGGAAGCGGAGTATGTTGCCGGGAGGTACAATACCACCGCTCGGAATGTGTATTATGCGCTTTTTCAAGCGGCCGTGGCGGCGTTGTTGCACGAAGGCGTGAAGCCATCCAGGCGATGGCAGCACGAATTCGTTCACTCTCAGTTCTCGGGACAACTTGTGTATCGGAGAAAGCTTTACCCTGCGAACTTTAAGAGTACCCTGGTCGACGCGTTAATGCTGAGAGTCAAGGCTGACTACACTTCGTACCAGGTTACGCGACGGGATGTTGGAAGCTACTTAGCAGAATGCAGACAACTGGTTTATTTGATTGGGGGGAGAGTGGGATGACTAAGGCACTTTTGGCAGATAAGAAGATCCAGAAGCTGGTAGATGAGCTTTGTGAGATTGTACGGAGACGCTACCCCGAGGTAGAGTTCGAGGTCTACGAGGGCTATGAACCGTACGGCGTCTACATCCACGCTTACGCGGACATCGATGACACGGTGGATATGCTACACCTTGTTTCTGACCGCATGACCGAGATCATCGAGGATGAGGGCGTAATCGTTGGCGTGATCCCCTTGTCCAAGAAAGAAAAGCAGGTCCGTCTAATCGCATGACACTTCTCAACAAGACCATCCTCCTCGGGGTCACCGGCAGTATTGCCGCGTATAAAGCCGCGGGATTGGCCAGCGCGCTCACCCAGGAAGGGGCCATGGTGAACGTAATCATGACCCGCTCCGCAGGTGAGTTCGTCCGGCCTCTCACCTTTCAAGCCTTAACGCAGCGACCAGTGGTCACGGATATGTTTGCACTGGACTCCCAGAGCCGGGTGCAGCATATTACACTGGGGCAAACAGCCGACCTGGTGGTTATTGCGCCGGCCAGCGCTCATACCATCGCTCGGCTTGCCTGGGGCTTGGCCGACGATGTCCTTTCCTGCACGGTACTGTCTACCACTGCGCCGGTCCTGGTGGCTCCAGCCATGGAGTCCCACATGTATGCAAATTCCGCGACACAGGAGAACCTGGGGAGGCTGAGAAGCAGGGGGTTTGTTATTATTGAACCGGAGTATGGCCGTCTGGCTTCCGGGGCTGTTGGCCGCGGGCGGCTGGCTGGAGAGGGAGCCATAATGGCTGCCATCAGGCAGGCCCTTGGGGGAGTCTCTGACTTGACCGGCAGGCGAGTTGTGGTCACCGCTGGTGGCACCCAGGAACCCATTGATCCGGTCAGGTACATATCAAACCGGTCTTCAGGTAGGATGGGCTATGCCCTGGCCGAGGCGGCGAGAGACCGGGGCGCAGAGGTCGTGCTTATCTCCGGACCGGCGGCTATTGCAGCTCCCGGTGGAATAAAGTTAGTACCGGTGGTGACGGCCATGGAGATGAGGGAGGCGGTAATGGATGAAGTGCCTGCCTGCGATGCACTCATTATGGCGGCGGCGGTGGCTGACTACCGGTTGGAAACCCCTGCGAGCCAGAAGATAAAGACGATGGCTCCGGAACTGACCTTGAAGCTTGTCAAGAACCCGGATATATTAGGAGAGGTGTCGGGGCACGCCAGACGGCCGAAGGTGGTAGTGGGATTTGCGGCTGAGAGCCAGGACTTACTAAAGAACGCTCAAACCAAGCTGGTTGCAAGGAACCTGGACCTGATCGTAGCCAACGACATCACCGCTTCCGACAGTGGTTTTGGGGCAGAGAACAACCGGGTAGTGCTGATCGGAAGGGACCAGGAACCAAGTGCCCTGCCTCTGATGCCTAAAAGGCAGGTTGCTGATATTATATGGGATGCGGTTGTAGGGCTGCTCCGCCTTTAGCGGCGCTGGCCCTGTTTTTCAGCCCAAGTAAGCTTATCCTGGGATAGGAATCTCTCAACCTTGGCCTTCACCTGGGCTTCTTGCAACCATCGGTAGAGAACTTCAGACTTGATCTGGTCCAAAATTGGCGCTTCGATCTCTCGTGTCTCGTCTCGCTCCAACACTCTTATGACGTAAAAGCCCTGGGGCACTTCAACCGGCCCGCCTAAACTGCCCACCTTCAGGGAAAATGCAGTATCTTCCAGTTCCTGGCCCAAGATGCCTCTGGGAATCCAACCCAGGTCGCCGCCCTTCTCTTGTGATTGCGTGTCCTGGGAGACCTCTATGGCTACTTGGGAGAAGTCCTCGCCTTGTTCCAGGCGGGCCAGGACGCTTTTCGCGTCATCTTCAGTTTCGGCTAGAATGGCCTGTAGGTGGACCTGGGGACCGGTAGTTGGCACCTGCTCTTGAAGCTGGGCCTGAAGTTTTTGGGCAAGTAAGACGTACTCCTTTTGCTTGCGGTAGACCGCGTCCGTGGTTTTCGCACTAGTCAAGAAGTTCCTATACCTGTTCTGGAATTCCTCTTCGGTGAGAGGCTTGGGATCGGCTCCCCCGGTGGGCAGCGGTTCGAATTCCGGCTTGATGGAGTCTGTGATCTCCGTTGGGGTGACGGTGACCCCCAGGCGGGAGGTTTCCCGGCGGACGAATTGCTCGTTTATCCAGTCACTTACAACCTCATCCGGAAGGGATAGACGGGCCTGTTCCAGATATTGGAGGGTAGACTGGTATTGGTTTCCCGCCTGTCCGGAGAACTGCTGAAGGCTATCCAACTGAGCTTGTAGCAGGTAGCTCCGAAGGCCAAGAATCTGGGCGTATTCGGAGAGGCCCAGGACGTTCTGTTCGACCCGTGCCACAGGCTCCTGCCCCTTGAGAACGACCTCACGAGCGAAGCCAAAGATTGGAATAGCTAGGATGAGGAGTATAGCAGCGGCGCCTCCCGCCAGGACCAGGCGCTGTACCTGCTTTTCCTTTTGCGAGCGAGAAAGCTGGCGCTTGGTGGGACGGCGTTGGGGTACTATCAGAGCCTTTTTACCCATGGCTACAGGAAGAAAGCAGCCTTAAGCCGCCCAGCTAACGTCTCTAATGTGCTTGGCTGTAAAGGGAAGCATTGCCAGGTGGCGGGCCCGCTTGAGGGCCAGACTAAGGACCCTCTGGTGCCTGGCGCATGTGCCGGTCTTACGTCTCGGCTCAATACGCCCCCGGTCGGAGATGAACCGGCGAAGGCGTCCTGCGTCTTTATAGTCTATTAGATCTACCTTGTCAACGCAGAAGGCGCAAACCTTTCGCTTGGGGGCGAAACGGCCACGATATTCACGTCCGCCCCTTTTGGGCTTGACGCCCCTCTTGATTTTTCTTGTCATGAGATCTCTATTCCTCGTCCTCTGAATTATTGGTTAGCGTAATCTGCTGTTAATAATACTCGCGCTGGTTCTTTAGCGCAATGGTTTCCCCTCTAACCCCACCCCAAAACAGTAAAGAAGGGGGGACACCCTCCGAACGCCCCGTTTTTGTTGCAGGCCACCGGGGCAACATTTGGGCCCCCTCGCTCACAGGGTGTAACAGGCATTTGGGGGAACACCCCCCGAACGCCCCGTTTTTATTGCAGCCCATGGGGGCAACCCTTTGGGTCTCTAGCTCCTAATGTGCCACAAGCATTTGGGGGGACACCCTCCGGACCCCCCGTTTTTGTCGCAGCCTAAGGAAGCAACAATGGGGTTCCCTCGCTCACAGGGTGTAACAAGCATTTGGGGGGGATGCCCCCCCAACCCCCCGTTTTTGTTGCAGCCCACGGGAGCAACCCTTGGGGTCCATAGCTCCAAGTGTGCCACGAGTATTTGGGGGGGATGCCCCCGGACCCCCCGTTTTTATTGCAGCCCATGGGGGCAACCCTTTGGGTCTCTAGCTCCTAATGTGCCACAAGCATTTG
>JAUYDP010000432.1 GCA_030691805.1 Dehalococcoidia bacterium
CTACTCTGCGGTTATGCTGGGCCCCTGGGGTTGGATCAAATCGGCTGCCAACATGAGCTCTCTTCCCAATTACCTGATGGATGCGGCATCGCTATTGACCGGGGCGCTGGTGATAATACCTGGCCTTTTTCTGGGGTTCACTTGGGTCGCCAAGCTTCTCTCCGGTGTCAAGGATGTGTCGCTGAAGCGCTTGTTCATTGGTTATTCCTATGCCCTGGTGCCCATGGGCCTAATGGGGTGGATAGCCTTCAGCTTCACCTTCGTGTTCATCAACGGTTCCTACGCTATCTCAGTCGTCTCTGACCCCTTCGGCTGGGGCTGGGACCTTTTTGGCACCAAGCATTTCCTATGGACACCGGTCTTCTCCCGTTGGGTGCCCTTTGTTCAGGTCCCAGCCTTACTTCTGGGCCTGGTGACCTCGATCATCCTGGCGGACCATATCTCTCGGGAGAATTTCTCTGACCGGTGGGCCGGCCAGAAGAGTCTGATTCCCATCGCTCTCTTCTTGCTGGGGACCACCTTTGCGTTCCTGCGCCTTTATATGGGTTAACGGAGGTACATTTAATGGACATGCGTAAGTGGGAGACACTGGGCATCTTAGGTGTAGTGGGGGTTCTCCTGGTTCTTCCCGTGGCCGTCTTTGCCTACCAGGGCTATCGGGAATCCCAGGAGGGGCCTAACCAGGCTGCTCGTCCCCCTAGCCTGGCAGCGCCAGTAGGCAATGCCGTGGATGGTAGACAGGTTTACGTAAATAAGTGCAGTGCTTGCCACGGCCAGGTTGGCGAAGGCTCCGTGGCCGGACCGGACATCCGGAACATGAGCGTTGGGTCACAATTCGTTTATACCTTTATACTGGACCCTAGCGGAGTGACGCCAATAGCCACTATGCCGAAGATCCCCTTAACTAAAAAAGAAGCGGCGGACGTTACGACCTATGTTATGGGCCTGAGGGAGGGCAAGTCCCTGGCAGATGTCACCCTTCCTGCAAAGCAGGAAGTAGGCCCCACGGGTGGTCCGGCATCAGGCGAGAAGGCAGCCCAGGCCGGCGCAGCTTCTTCTGCGGGCGGTAATGCTGGCAAAGGGAAGACCTTCTTCACTGGTAAAGGTTGTAGTGCTTGCCATGGCGCCAGCGGCGAGGGCACAGCGGCCGGGCCCAGCCTAAAGGGGATTCCCACCGATAAGGTTAAGGCCCAGATCAGGGCGCCTTCGGGTAAGATGCCCCCATACGGACCGAGCCAGGTCAGCGATAGCGAGGTAGACGACCTCATAGCCTATCTGGGAACATTGAAGTAGGCAAGAGTTGCAAGAAGATAGCTTCGGCCTAAGGCCTGAAACGTAGGAGGCAGCAAATGGTAGCCATTAACATTGCAGAAAGACCAGCTAGAATCATTGTGGGCGTATTCCGTGAAGGGTCCCACGTGCGCCGGACCATGGAGACACTCCGGAGTAGAGGAGTAGACCCTGATTTCATGGGAGCCATAATTAAGGATGGCAAAGAGCATGCCAATCTGCTTAGTGTACGGGTTTTCCAGGGAAAGCAGAAGGAGATCGCCGATCTGCTCCGCCAGTTGGGCGCTATCGAAGTCGGAGAGCCAGCGGACCTGGAATCGAAATATGGGAGGACTCCACATCCGGGGGCTATCGAGGAAAAGGACCTGAAGATGCCCCTGGGTCGAGAGTATCCCGCCACCGTTTGGCCTCCGGCTTTTTCCGGTTACCGGCTCAAGCAACGGGTCCTGGACTCCAAGGACCGGGTATGGTCTTTCGATGAAGTCGAGGTGGGATATTCTCTCCGAGAGGCGATGGAAGAGGCCAACCGGTGCCTTCGCTGCCCGGAGCCTTCCTGCGTGCAGGGTTGCCCGGTTCATAACCGTATTCCTGATTTCATCGTGGCCCTCCTGGACCGGGATTTTACCAGAGGCACCGATATCCTGCGTCAGACGAGTAATCTGCCTGCGGTCTGTGGGCGGGTCTGCGATAAGGCTCGGCAGTGTGAAGGCGCTTGCGTGTTGGCCCGTGAGGGCGGTGATGCAGTGGCTATCGGCAACCTTGAGCGCTTCTTGGGTGACTGGGAAGTCCAGGAAGGACTGGTCCAGAAACGGGGGCAAACCCGTTTACCCGCAACCGGCAAGAGAGTGGCAGTAGTAGGCTCCGGCCCCAGCGGGCTGGCCGTGGCGGCGGACCTGGCGGTTCTCGGACACCGGGTTACTGTCTTTGAGTCTTTGCCGGTATTGGGTGGAGCGCTGGCCTGGGGTATCCCTGCCTTCAGGCTGCATACGGGTGTGCTCGATGCTGAACTGGAGAGGCTTGTCAATCTGGGTGTTGAGTTCCAGACTAACACCAAAGTAGGTTTGGACGTAACCGTTGACGATCTATATGCTAAAGGCTATAATGCAGTGTTTATCGGGGCAGGAGCTACCGTGTCCACAGGCATGGGAATCCCGGGCGAGGACTTGAAGGGTGTGTACTCGGCCACCGAATTCCTGAGCCGTTCCAAGCTATCCCGACTCGGCCGGGGAGAATATGCCTCGCCCGAGGTTGGGGAAAGACTGGCGGTCATTGGCGCCGGGAATACGGCTATGGACGTAGCGCAGACAGCCATCAGGTTGCGCGACACCTTCGAAATGCTGGAAATAGGGGACGCGCATACCACGATGGACGTGGCAGAAACGGCCCTACGTCTGGGCTTCCGGCAAGTTTCTGTGGTATACCGCCGTTCAGAGGCGGAGATGCCTGCCCGCAAGGAAGAGGTGGAGAGCGCCAAAGAAGAAGGAACGCGGTTCCGTTTCCTAACGGCCCCCGTGCGCTTCATGGGTGATGGCAACGGTAAGCTAGTCGCCATGGAATGCATAGAGATGGAGCTTGGCAAGCCAGATAGTCGCGGCAGGCGAGAGCCAATTCCAAAGCCAGGGACCGAGTTTACCATGGACGTGGATACGGTGATCCTGGCCCTTGGCTACCGGCCTGAGCCAATCCTGTCGGAGACCACTAAGGGTCTTGCCACCCAGAAGGGCAGCCAGCTTACAGCAGACCCACGCACGGGACGCAGCAGCCGTGAGGGAATCTGGTGCGGTGGCGATATCGTAAGCGGCGCTGACACCGTGGTAAGGGCCATGGGCGCCGGCAAGAGGGCGGCTCAGGATATGCATCACTATCTTAACAACCTATGAGC
>JAUYDP010000458.1 GCA_030691805.1 Dehalococcoidia bacterium
GCGTCAGGGGCCCATGCAAAGGGGTAGCCTGCCCGTTTCATCTTGAAGTCGAAGACCAGGTCCTCGCAGTAGTCCAGCCATTCCGGATAGCCTCCGACGCTTTCCCATGCCGCCCGCAGGACGGCTACGGACCGGCTGGAAGGCAGGAAGCGAGCGGGGTCTATCTCGTCTATATTTGGCAGGCTGGTCGCTCCCAGGGCGGCCTCAAAAGCGGTCCGGGGGTCAGCGGCGAAGAAGCCGCAGGCCAGTCCCGGACGCGGCCGCCGGTCGAAGCAGCCGGCCAGCGATTCCAGCCAGTTGGGGCTGAGGCGAACCCCCGCGTCGGTGCAGGCGATAACCTCGCTGGTGGCCGCCTTTATAGCTGCGTTGCGTCCGGTCGAGATGTTGGCCCCTGGCCTCAATAAGACTTGTAGGGGAAGCCTGTCCTGGTAGGCGCGCAGCACCTCGACCGTGCGGTCCCGGCTGCCCCCGTCCACGATAATAACCTCGTCGGGCGGACGTGTCTGGGCCAGGATGGAGTCAAGAAGGGGCGCGATGGTCGCTTCCTCATTAAGCACGGTGCAGACCAGCGTGACCTTCAAGCTATTTAACCTGGAACTCCGCCAGGAGGAGCTTGCCATCCACGAGCTTCAAGGCCGGGCTGATTAGGGTAGGGGTAATGGGACTTCCGGTAGGGCCGGCCACGTAAGCCGCCAGCCGATAGGTTCCAGGTTGGACCAGTAATGGGATCTTATAAACGTCTCGAACTACTTCTCCGGCATCCCACCTTCCCGGCGGATATGAACTATCAGCCGTGCCTGTGTAAACGCCTTCTTCACGGCCGGAGGCATTTAATATTGCCACTCTTATGGGATAGACCGCTTTCGGCGCTGACTCGGCTCTCCAGAATAGGGCGAGGTGGGCTATATCCCCTCCATGAAAGTCCAGGATACCACGCTCGGTGCCCAATTTGAAAAACTCATACCCCAACAATCCAATATCTTGGAATCGAGCATCCACAACCTTCTCAACATCCAAAACTTCTCTGGCAGGGGGAGGAGACTGCTTGAGAACCTCCACGTACCTAAATACCAGGCGGTCATCCACGGCCTGACGCGCGCGATTGTAGATGGGTAAGCGCCGGCCGGTGTTCGGGTCATAAAGACCCACCTCTACCTCGTATTTCCCCGGCGGTGTTCCGGGAGGGATCAGGAGGCCGTGCTTATCGGCAATAGTCTCGCCTGCATGCCATCCCGTAGTTGGACGGGAGCCGCCTGCCGGCTCGGCGTCATGCTGTCCCCAGAGAGTCGCATTGGGGCCCAGCAGGTGAACGAAGACCTTGTATGGCTGAGGAGTGGAAGAAAGAGCCTCCCAGTAGAGAGTCAGCGGGAGAAGGCTTCCGGCAGGCGCCTTCACCAAAACATCACCGGTAGCTTCCGAGACGCCAGGGACGCCTACCGCTGCTAAGCGGGCGAGTCCTTCCACCTCGGCTTCCAGTAGCAGGCGGTGTTCTTGCCCGGTCCTAGGTACGGCATAGAGCACTAGACGGACTCCCCGAAACCATCGGTCCGCCGTCTTGTAGACCCTTCCATCGAGCCATCTTTCGATGAAATCCCTGGGGTCGCTCTCCCGTTGGCCCCACAGCACAAGCCAGATACGCCCGTAGGTGGAAACCAGGGACTCTAGCTCCTGTCCAGTGGCATCCTGGTCTAAGGGCCGCTGCCGGGGCATTGGCAAGATTGGCGTCTGGCCCTGGTAGTAGTAGCCGAATATCTCTGTCTGGCCAGGGGCGTTTAAGATGATAGCGTCTCCTTGTTGTCCCTGCGTCTCAATGTAGGAGGCGAGGCTGCGATGGTCACCGCGATTATATTGGAAAGACGCATTTCCTGTGTAATATCTTTGAAAGGCCACAGCAGCCCCTTGAACGAGGAAGAAAAGCGCCAGCGATGTGGGTAGAATAATCGGGATGAACCATGGTATCTGTAAGATGGTTCGTCGTCTCCGGTTAAACGGAAGCAAAAGCATTTGGAATAGTCGGCGACCAGCGCAGGTCAAGCTTACGGTTCCCAACCCGATCCAGATGTAGAACCAGGGCAACGCGAAGATAAGGAACTTAGGGTTGAAGACATCCAGGTCCGGGCGCCAGAAAGGCGCCAGCAGGACCAACCACGAGACCACGGGGACGCAAAAAATCAACCAATAACCAGACCATGGTCTTACCCCGTCGCTCTGTCCTTTATTGAGGCCTCGTCCCAGCGCTGGCCAGGCAATTGCAAACACGGCAAGAACGGCGGTGACCAGAGCCAAATTGAAATAATTAAGAATAAACGCAACTGGGTCTCCGAAGGGAGATGGGCCCAGAATAAGCAAGGGCGCAAGGAAAATTACGGTCGCTACCGGATCGTAACCCATCGTCAATGGGAGGCCACTCCTGGGCCACATAGCCGCCTGGCTCAAAAGGGCCGGCAGCCAGGGCAGGTAGAGGGCCGCGACCATAAGGTTGGCGACCAGCCAGCGCAACCATAGGCTCCTCTCGCTGCGCCACATTAGCGCCAAAACAAAGAACACGTTGAAGGCCAGGATAACTCCCAGAGCATAGTACTGGGTGTAGAGGGCGGCGGTCGCCGTCAGGGTGTAGGCGGGCCAGTAGCGGTCTTTCTCCAGGGCCTTGACGAAGAATAGGCCCGCCAGGGCGCAGAGGAAGGCCCCCTGCGCGTACATTCGCGCTTCCTGGGAGTAGTAGACCAGGAACGGGGAGACCGCAGCGATACCGGCGGCCGCCAGGCCGGCCTGGGATAAAAAGAGCTTTTGGCCGAGCTTGTATATGACGGCGACCAGAAGGAGTCCGAATACCACGGAGAGGAAGCGGAGGCTGAATTCGCTGGCGCCGCCTATTTGCGACCACCAGGATAGCAGGATGTAGTAAAGCGGGGGATGGATATCGGCTGCGGCGCCGGAGACTATTTGCGAGATGCTGCGGGTTGCCAGGGCGGCGGAATTGCCTTCGTCGTACCACAGGCTCTGGCCGTCGAGCCGGAAAGCGCGCAGCGCGAAGGCCAGCAAAAGCACTGGACCGGCATAAAGGAGATGGCGTAGCCGGCCCTCTGCCTTTACCAGCGCCGGATGGCCCATACCAATACTGCCAGGCTGTTAAAAAATATCACCAGGCCAGCGGAGGTCCTCCACCAGTCCCGGCTACCCTTTTCTACTATAAGGCCGTCTATAGCGAAGCCGGGGGTCGTGACAGTAATCTCCACGTTGTGCTCTTTATACGGCAGAACGGGAGCGATGGCGAAAGATCCGTCCCGGTCTGGCCTAAGATTGGCCATGTCCAGGTAGGCCCGTCCTTCCCGGTCCTGGGGAAGTCCGGAGGGTGGGGACCCGTCCACAGACACAAAGGCCCGGCCGGGCCTCGAACCCTGGCGTGCTACCAGTCGCAGTCCGGTCCCTTTGAAGGTGAAGGAAAGGCTGGCTCCTGCTGAGGCTGCCTCTACGTACTGGCCCAATGAGGCCCTGGGGTCCTGCTTTGTGGTCCAATCTCCCTGGTAAGCCAGCGCCCAGTGGTCCTCCTGATGATAGCCGTACGGCAGCACCGGTGGCTCGTTGGCCATCTGGCGGAAAGCCTCGTACACGGGCAAGGGGCTGAAATCCGGGTCCGCCATACGGTAATAATAGACTATCTGGTCCGGCTCCTCCCGGACCATGCGGAAGTGCCAGTAGAAGATGACTCCCATCCAGGGCCATTCCTGCTGCGCCCGGTGATAAGCGGAAACGGCATAGCTGGCCTGGCGGTCCAGGCTGGTCCTGCCGTGGGTGGCAGGGCCGGGGAAATCCGGTGGCAGGGCGTTCCACCCCATCTCCGTTGCCCATATGGCCTTGCCGCTGTCCCCGTTGCGGACCATAGACTCCCTGATGAGAAGCGGACGCGAGAAGTTGGTCCGGTCTTCCTCCACCCGCCGGTCGCCTGGGCCGGTCCAGAGACCGTAGGCGTTAACCGACATTACGTCGAAGTAGTCCCTGGCGCCGGCCGAGTACATCTTTTGCAGGAAGACCAGGTCGCCCTCGTTCAGCCCGTCGGGCGTGCCGAGCGTGGGGGCCAGGGGAGCGGCAAGGATTACGCTCTTGGGGTCAGCCACTTTAGCTCGGAGGTAGGCCGTCTTGAGGAGTTTTACATAGGAAGCGGCGTCCACCGGACGGTTGCCCCATTCGGGGTAAACGTTGGGCTCGTTCCATATCTGATAGTATTGTATCCGCCCGCGGTAGCGGCCGACGA
>JAUYDP010000461.1 GCA_030691805.1 Dehalococcoidia bacterium
AGGTTTTTCTGTTAGTATGACTTAGAGTCCAAGCGATCGCGCCTGTAGCAACGCGGGCTAAGAATCAGAGTAGTAGAGGGGAGGTTTGGATAAGTGGCCAAACAAATATCATACGGTGAGGAAGCCAGAGCTCATCTCAAGACGGGGATAGACACGCTGGCGTCGGCGGTGAAAATCACCCTGGGTCCCAAGGGGCGCAACGTAGCCCTGGACAAAAAATATGGCGCGCCAACGATCAGCCACGATGGGGTTACGGTAGCCAAGGAGATTGAGCTGGAAGACCCATACGAGAATATGGGTGCTCAATTGCTGAAAGAAGCCGCAACCAAGACTAACGATGTCGCAGGCGATGGTACCACCACCGCCACGGTCTTGGCCCAAGCCATCGTTAACGAAGGGCTGCGGAACGTAGCGGCCGGCTCGAACCCCATGCTGATAAAGCGCGGTATCGAGAGGGCGTCCCAGGCGGTAGCCGCCCAGATAAAGTCCATGGCAACCCCAGTCAAAGGCAAGGAGGATATTGCCCATATCGCCTCTATCTCCGCTGGGGACGAGGAGATTGGTAACCTCATCGCCGAGGTTATGGACAAGGTAGGAAAGGACGGCGTAATCACCGTTGAGGAGTCAAAGGGGATACGCTTCGAGACCGAATACGTGGAGGGGATGCAGTTCGACCGCGGCTATATCTCCCCTTACTTCGTCTCCAATCCGGAGCGCATGGAGACAGTTCTGGATGGCCCCTATATCCTGATAACGGACAAAAAGATATCGGCCATCGCCGAAATATTGCCTCTCCTGGAAAAGCTGGTCCAGATGGGCAAGAAAGAGCTGGTTATCATCGCTGAAGACGTGGAGGGCGAGGCTTTGGCTACCCTGGTAGTCAACAAGCTGCGGGGCACCTTCAACTGTCTGGCGGTTAAAGCGCCGGGCTTCGGTGACCGCCGCAAGGAGATGCTGAAGGACATTGCTACCCTAACGGGCGGGCAGGTGGTCTCCGAAGAGATCGGGCGCAAGCTGGACAGCGCAAGTATCGACGACCTGGGCCAGGCCCGGCGGGTGGTCAGCAATAAGGACGATACCACCATAATCGAGGGCAAAGGCAACATGGCCGAGATTCAGGCGCGGATCAAGCAGATCAGGGCTCAAATCGAGGAGTCTACCTCTGATTACGACAAGGAGAAGCTCCAGGAGCGGTTGGCTAAGCTGGCCGGGGGCGTGGCCATTATCAAGGTGGGTGCTGCCAGTGAGGTAGAGCTGAAGGAGAAGAAGCATCGGGTAGAGGATGCCCTCTCGGCTACCAGAGCTGCTGTGGAAGAGGGAATAGTGCCCGGAGGCGGAGTGGCGCTGATTAATGCTTCCAGTGTCCTGGACAAGTTTGATGCCACGGCTGACGAGCTAGTGGGCGCTAACATCGTCCGGCGGGCGTTGGAGGAGCCTCTGCGCCAGATCGCCAATAACGCTGGGCGAGAAGGGGCGGTGGTGGTGGCGACGGTGCGCCGCCTGCACCAGGAGAAGGGCAACGCCAACATCGCATACGACGTCATGGCCGACGACTACGTGGACATGGTTGAGCGTGGCATCATAGACCCGGCCAAGGTTACCCGCTCGGCGCTGGAGAACGCCTCTAGCATCGCCAGCATGATCTTGACCACCGAAGCCCTGATCACCGATATTCCAGAGAAGAAAGGGGCTGGGATGCCCTCCATGCCCGACTACTAGGGCAGGACGGCGCAAAGCCAGTCATTGGGGGAGGCGGCTTACAGGCTGCCTCCCCCCTTTACGTTAGTCCAGTGGTCGGCTATACTTCAGTCGCCTGGCAGCCGCCTGAAATACAATAAAATAAAGTGATAAAAAGTGCTGATTCCAAGGACGGAAGTTTGAGTAACCCCGGCGACAAGTCCATGCAACCCCCCGCAACAACACTCCCCGAAGTTACCCATCGTTATGGATGGGTAATTGTTGTATCCGGATTTGCCATTACCCTGACCACCATTGGCGCCGGGAGGTATCTGTACCCGGTGATATTACCAGCCATGAAGGAGGAGCTATTCCTCACCTATAGTCTTTCCGGAGCGCTGGCATCGGCTATCATGGTCGGTTACCTTACATCCTGCCTTGTGTCGGGAGTGCTGGCGGTGAGGTTCGGCTCCAGAGTTATTATCGCCCTTTCAACCGCAGGGCTGGGCCTGGCAATGATAGGACAGGCGTTCATCTCCTGGTACCCAATCGCTCTCTTCTTGATGCTGGTGATCGGTCTAGGGGCTGGGGGGGCCTATATCCCCACTGCCGGGTTGATCTCCGGATGGTTCCCGCCTAGCCGCCGGGGGATGTTCATGGCCATTGCCACAATGGGGGCCAACTTCGGTATCCTATCCACCGCGGTCTTTGGGCCGCGTATACTGGCGGCTAACGGTGGAACCGAATGGCGGCCGGCGTGGATATACTTCGGACTGGCTGCCCTGGCAGTCGGTCTGGTAGCCGCGGTCACCATGCGGGAGCCGCCCGCGGTG